>NZ_JBFUHK010000036.1:0-43152 GCF_056402435.1 Rahnella sp. P4_A8
GAATAGAAGAGGGTGGATTTGCATAATAAAGAAAACGGCATCAGTTTCCTGACACCGTTCAGGGGGTGAATCTGCCCGTTTATTATGCAGAAAGGGCGTTAATTACCGTCACGACGCCAGGCATCAGCAGTCAGCGCTTCGCCAAAGTGACTCGAAATCAACCGTTTGGTGAGGTCATGCAGCGGTGCCGCCAGAACTTCGGCCGTATTTCCGCGTTCCACCACCTCGCCTTCGTGCATCACCAGTACCTGATCGCTGATGTGTTTCATCATGCCCAGATGCTGCGTCACGTAGATGTACGAGATGCCCTGTTTTTCCTGTAATTCGAGCATCATATTGATGATTTGTGAACGCATCGACATATCCAGAGACGCCAGCGCTTCATCAGCCACGATCACTTTGGGTTGCAGGATAAGTGCACGTGCCAGTGCCACGCGCTGCTTCTGACCCGACGCCAGCATATGCGGGTAATAATTGGCGTGATCGGGCAGCATGCCGACCAGCCGCAATGTCTGGTTGATGCGTTGTTCGCGCTGTTGTGCATCCATTTCGCTGTTCAGTCGCAGGGGGGCTTCGAGTAACTGCCCGATACGCTGACGTGGATTAAGTGAGGTGCTCGGGTCCTGAAAAATCATGCGGATTTGCTGGCTGCGGAAACGATAATCACGAAACGTCAGCGGATGATCATCAATCAGAATTTCGCCGTCGCTCGGCTCGACCATGCCGGAAAGCATTTTAGCCAGCGTCGATTTGCCCGAACCATTCTCGCCGATGATCGCCAGCGTTTGTTTTTCGCGCAGGGTAAAGCTGACCGGTTTCACGGCCTCGAGATTCATCTTGCGGAACAGTCCGGTGCGATAACGGAACGTTTTGCTCAGATTACGGACTTCGAGCAGGGTTTCGCCCATTATTGCTCCTCCATGTTCAGCGGGAAGTGGCAGGCATACGCATGGGTTTTCGCCAGACGCAGACGTGGCGTTTCGATGCATTTTTTCTGCGCGTAAGGGCAGCGTGGCCCCAGACGGCAGCCAATCGGCAAATGTTCCAGCGAAGGAATGGCACCTGGCAGCGTATTCAGACGGCTTTTATGTGGCAGTGAGCGGCCGAAATCAGGCATCGCGCGGATGAGCGCCTGCGTATAAGGATGATGCGGCGTGGCCAGCAATTCTTCACACGCTGCGCTTTCAACCGTTTGTCCGCAATACAACACGTTGATACGGTTCGCCCATTTGCTCATCATTTGCAGGTCGTGGCTGATCAATAAAATGGTGGTGTTATTGTTCTGGTTGAGTCGCGCCAGCAGGCGGAAAATCTGCGCCTGCGTCGTCGGCTCCATGGCGTTAGTCGGTTCATCGGCAATCAGCAGACGCGGCTGATTCGCCAGCGCGATGGCGATCATCACTTTCTGGCACTCGCCTTCGGTCAGTTCATACGGATAACTGGCCATAACGTCTTTGTGATCTTTAATACCGACGCGGTGCAACAGCTCGATGGCGCGTTTTTTGCGCCACTTCCAGCGCTGATACCAGCGGCCTTTGTAGGTCCAGCCGGGAATGGCCTGAATCAGCTGGCGGCCGATGCTTTCAGAAGGATCCAGACAGGACTGCGGCTCCTGAAAAATCATCGACACATTTTGCCCGACCAGTTTACGTCGTTCGCGTGGCGTCAGTTGCAACAGCTCGATGTTATCAAAGCGCATCCGGTCCGCCGTCACGCGCCAGTTGTCTTTGGTAACGCCACAAATCGCCTTGGCAATCAGGCTTTTACCCGAACCGGATTCGCCCACCAGCCCGCGGATTTCCCCAGCGTTGAGCGTCATACTGACGCGATCCACAGCTTTGACCGGGCCATCGGCGGTCATAAATTCAATGGTCAGATTGCGGATATCGAGTAACGGCATTATTCCACTCCCGCATTAATCGCCCGACGCACACCGTCACCCAGCAGGTTGATCAGCAACACGCTGATAAGAATGGCGGCGCCCGGCAGCATGACTGTCCACGGTGCGACATACACCAGCTCCAGCGAATCGCCGAGCATGGCTCCCCATTCCGGTGACGGCAGTTGTGCGCCCAGATCCAGAAAGCCTAACGCGGCGATATCCAGAATCGCCATCGACAGTGCGCGGGTAAATTCCGTTGCCAGCACCGCAACGATATTTGGCAGAACGGCATAACGCAGAATCTGCCAGGTGGAGGCACCATCGAGTCGTACGGCGACCACATACTCTTTTTCCAGCTCATCATGCACGGCGCTGTAAATCGTGCGCGAAATGCGTGGCAACAGCGCCAGCCAGACGGCCAGCATCGCATGCTCAAGTTTCGGCCCGATAAACGCGACGACGACAATCGCCAGCAGCAGGGAAGGGATAGACAGCAGCGTATCGAAAATATGGTTCAGAATGGCCGATTTCAGGCCACGGCTGATCCCCGCCAGTACGCCGATGATCACACCACATAAAGACGCCGCGAGGGTTATCACCAGTGCGCCGCCAATCGTCGGCGCAGCGCCTGTAAGCATCCGGCTGAGTAAATCGCGGCCAAGATCGTCAGTGCCGAGGAAGAACGACACATTGCCGTAGCGCGACCAGGAGGGCGGCAACAACTGATAACCAAGGAATTGTTGATCGAGCGCGTAAGGCGCTAATAAATGGCCAAATATGCACAGCAATAACAAGCCGAGCACGCCGTAGAAACCGATCATCGACAGTGTGTCGCGATAGAAAATCCCCCACGTATGGCGCAGAGGACTCGGAACCTGTTTTTCGCGGTATACATTATCGAAGGGCATACCATTCCTTATGTTTCAATGGATTCATCAGTGCGCCCAGAATGTCTGAAAGCACGTTAACCACAATTACCAGCGAGCCAACGACCATCACACCGGCTGAAATCGCCGCGTAATCCTGCTGACGGATAGCGTTAATCAGCCATCGCCCGATGCCTGGCCAGTTAAAGACCACCTCAGTAATCATCGCCAGCGTCAGCATGGTCGAAAATTGCAGGCCGAGCTTGGGAATAATCGGCGGCAGCGCGTTGTGTAATACATGGCGACGGATAATCGTAAAGCGTGATAAACCGCGCGTTGCGGCGGCTTTCACATAGTTTTTCTCCAGCACATCGTCGGTGGAAATGCGCATCAGGCGGATCACTTCGGTCGTCGGCGCAACGGCCAGCGCGGCGATCGGTAAAATCATATGGCGGATAGCGCTCATGATCATCTCATGGCGGTATGGCGAATCAGAAAGCCATGCATCAACCAGCGTCAGGCCGGTGACACTTTTCAACTGATAGAGTAAATCCAGGCGACCGGAAACCGGCAGCCAGCCCAGTTGCAGCGAGAAGAACAGCATCAGCAGTACCGCCAGCCAGAACACCGGAATGGAAAAGCCGAGCAGGGCGATGCTGCTGATGGCGACATCCGGCCATTTTCCACGCATCACTCCCGCCAGAATGCCCAGCGGGATCCCGACGACTAATGCCAGCGCAAAGGCCAGCACGCACAATTCCATCGTGGCCGGGAAAACCGCTTTCAACTGATAAGAGATGCCTTCGCCATTGATACTCGACACACCGAAATCAAACTGGCAAAGACCCGCAAAATAGAAGTGGTAGGCGTCCCACAAGGACGCGCCGCGCAGTGGCGCATTCGGCGTGAAATAGCTCAGGCTGAACGCCACAAGGCTCAGGAAGAACAGGGTCACCAGCAGCAGCAAAATGCGGCGTAACGTAAAGATAATCATGGAACTTTCCTTCCTTCATTATCACGACTTTTTTCATCATCACGGAAGACGCCAGCAAACGAGGAGTTGCCAAACGGGCTCAGTACCAGCCCTTTGATGTCGTAACGGTAAGCCTGAAGACGCAGGGAAGACGCCAGTGGCAACACCGGCAGTTCCTGCTCAAGGATTTTTTGCGCCCGCTGATAAAACTCAATACGCTGGGAAAGTTGCTGTGACAACAGCCCCTGACGCAGCAATTCATCAAATTCCGGGTTACACCAGTGAGCATAGTTGGTCTGCGAATGAATCGCTGCACAACTGAGCATAGGGCGGAAGAAACTGTCCGGGTCATTACTGTCCGTTGACCAGCCAGACAGCGTCAGGTCGTGATTCATTTCCATCAGCTTGGCTTCCTGGAAACGTCCCTCGACCGGGACAATGGTGACTTTAATCCCTACCTGTCCCAAATCGGCCTGGATCAGTTCGGCGGTTTTCAGCGGGCTGGGGTTAAAGGACTGCGACGCCGTCGGTACCCATAAATGCAGATTAAGCTTTTCCTGCCCGAGGTCTTTCAGGATTTGCTTCGCTTTATCCGGATTGTATTCCGTTACCTGCGCGTTGCTGTCATAAGCCCAGGACGCACGCGGCAAAATAGACGCAGCGGTTTCAGCGGTGCCGTAATAAATCGACTGCATCAGGCGCTGATTGTTGATCGACAGCGCCACCGCCTGACGGATACGCGGATCATTGAGCGGGGCTTTGTTGGTATTGAAAGCCAGGTAGGCAACGTTCATCCCCGGGCGCAGGGAAAGACGCAAGCGCGGATCCTCACGTAGTATGGACAGCTGACTGGCCGCCGGATACGCCAGCACATCACATTCACCGGTCAGCAATTTCGACAAACGCCCGGTGCCGCCAACGCCCATATCAATCACCACCTGTGCCATACGCGGTGTGCCTTTCCAGTACTGTCCGTTGCGCGCCAGCCGCACATATTGCCCGGTACGGTATTCACCAAGCTGGAACGGGCCAGTGCCTACCGGCTGGCGATCAATCTCTTCTTCGTTGCCGGATTTGATGAGATTCGCGGCATATTCAGCCGAAAGCACCGGTGCATAGTGCGTGGCAAGATGCCAGAGAAAAGAAGCGTCAGGATTATTGAGGCGAAACTCAACGGTATAGTCGTCCAGTTTTTTGATGCTTTTCACCGCATGGGCAAACTGCAGGCTGTCGAAATACGGATATTCTTCACCGTTTACAGCGTGGTAGTGATTATTCGGGTCGATGATGCGCTGGAAGCTGAACACCACATCGTCAGCGTTCATCTTGCGCGACGGTGAAAACCAGCCGGTTTTCTGGAAAGGCACATCTTTGCGCAGATGGAAACGGTAGGTTGCGCCATCATCCAGCACTTCCCAGCTTTGTGCCAGTTCGGGGATCAGGCGATAGGTATAAGGGTCGACATCCAGCAGGCGGTCATATAACTGTGCGGCCAGCGTATCAATGATCAGCCCGCTGCTGGCTTTCTGCGGGTTAAAGGTATTGACCATGCCGTTAACACAATAGACAAAGCCGCTCTGGCGAATATCGTTCACCGGCGCACTGACGACTGTCGGGCTGGCGTGTGTTGGAGCAGTCTCAGCAAAAACTGCCGTGGACAAGCCACTCAGTAAAATCATCCACAAAGTTAGACGACGCATAAAGGCTTCAAAGTTAAGGTGCAATAGCTTAAGTGTACCGTACTCTGCGAGGTACCCCAATCCATTGAGCAAATCAGCGTGCGGGACTGCGGCACTTCGCGCAAAAACCGTTCGTTTTCCGGCAAAAAAAGAGCATGTATCAATAAAACCCTTGAAATTGGATTGTTATTGTTATGTTATATTATAACAATAATTGCAGGCGAAGTATTCCTGCACTGTCCTGAGATATGAGGTTAATGATGTCCTTACTCCCTGTTACCGTGCTGTCCGGTTTTCTTGGCGCAGGTAAAACTACCGTTCTCAACCATATTCTGAACAACCGTCAGGGATTACGCGTGGCGGTTATCGTCAATGATATGAGCGAGGTGAATATTGACGCCGCACTGGTCGCCAGTGAAATCACGCTCGACCGTCAGCAGGAAAAACTGGTGGAAATGAGCAACGGCTGCATCTGTTGCACGTTGCGGGAAGATTTGCTGATTTCAGTGCGTGAGCTGGCACAGGCCGGACGTTTTGATTATCTGCTGATTGAATCGAGTGGTATTTCAGAACCGCTGCCGGTGGCGGAAACCTTCACTTTCGAAGATGAAAACGGTGAAAGTCTGTCGCAGTTCGCACGGCTGGATACGCTGGTGACCGTGGTCGATGGCGTCAACTTTATGCAGCAATATCAGGAAGCGCGCAGTGTGCAGGAGGCCGGTGAAAGTCTGGGCGAGGACGATGCGCGTAGCGTGACGGATTTGCTGATCGACCAGATAGAATTCTGCAACGTGCTGCTGGTGAGCAAAACCGATCTTCTCGACAGCCTGCAACAGCGGGAAGTGATTGCATTGCTGAAAAGCCTCAATCCCGATGCGCACATTATACCGATTTCCCCCGGCAGCCTGCCGCTTGAAGCCGTGCTTAATACGCACCGGTTTGATTTCGCCAAAGCACAGCAGGCGCCGGGCTGGCTGAAAGAGTTACGCGGTGAACACACACCGGAAACCGAAGAGTACGGCATCAGCAGTTTTGTCTACACCGCACGCAGGCCGTTTGATCCGGATAAGTTTTACCGCGTGGTGCACGGCGACTGGGGGGGCGGTACCTTACTGCGTTCCAAAGGCTTTTTCTGGCTGGCGTCGCGTCCGCGCTTTGCCGGGCAGTGGAGTCAGGCGGGCGGCATAGCGCATTATGGCATGGCGGGTATTTTCTGGCGTTCGCTGCCTGAAAGCGACTGGCCGCAGGACGAGGAGACCCGTGAACAGATTATGGAGAAATGGGTTGAGCCGTTTGGCGATATGCGCCAGGAACTGGTGTTTATCGGCCAGCACCTGAATAAAGAAGAGATTATCCGGCAGCTGGATGCGTGTCTGTTAAGCGAAGAGCAGATGGCAGAAGGCATCGAACACTGGGTCAACATGGCCGATCCGTTCCCCGAATGGTAGTCCTTAGTGACCTTAAGGTGTTCATAAAGTAGCCATAATATCAGTGTGGTAATGAGAAATATTCTCAACAAAGTGCTTTACAGACGATACTGAGAACTATTATCATTCTTTTCACCGGACGAGAGGCGGCCCGCCAGGGACGTTAATCGCGAGGTACGACATTGCTCACATTGCTTCCAGTATTACTTAGCCAGCTCGGGTGCTGGCTTTTTTTTTGCCTGTTATTCAGCCCCTTCCTGCGAATTGACCTGAATTGCGTGTTTCTTCAACATTCCGCGCAACTGATGATAAGTCACGTTCAGCAACTCTGCGGCTTTACGCTGATTAAAGCGTGCCTGCCGTAAAGCCTGCTCAATCAGATTTTTTTCCTGTCCGGTCACCCATTGCTTAAGATCCAGCGGTAACGTCGGCAGCGTGTCGTGTGGACTGACGTCAGCCGTTTCGACGGTGGCAGTGCGCTGCGCAAACGGGTTCAGGATAATATTATCGAGCGGAAAATCGCTGGTACCATGGCGGTACATCGAGCGTTCGACGACGTTTTTCAGCTCGCGGATATTGCCCGGCCAGCGGTAGGCCATCAGCGTCTGACGCGCATAGTCGGTAAAGCCGGGGAATAACGGGAGAGACAGTTCGCGGCACATCTGAATGGCGAAATGTTCCGCCAGCAACATGATGTCCTGCTGGCGTTCACGCAACGGCGGCAGTTGCACCACATCAAACGCCAGCCGGTCCAGCAGGTCGGCGCGAAATTTTCCTTCAGCGGCCAGCACCGGTAAATCATCGTTGGTCGCACACACCAGCCGGACATCCACCTGTAACGGCTGGCTGCCGCCGACGCGCTCCAGATGACCGTACTCAATCACGCGCAGCAGTTTTTCCTGCACCAGCATGGGCGCTGTCGCCAGCTCATCGAGAAATAACGTGCCGCCATCCGCACGTTCAAAGCGTCCGAGATGACGTTTCTGTGCGCCGGTAAACGCGCCAGCTTCATGGCCGAACAACTCGGAATCCAGCAGGTTTTCATTGAGCGCCGCACAGTTGAGCGAAATGAACGGCCCCTGCCAGCGGGGCGACAGATAATGCAGACGATGCGCAATCAGTTCCTTTCCGCTGCCGCGTTCGCCGGTGACCAGAACCGGCTTATTCAGCTTCGCCAGTTGTGAGACCTGTTCCAGCACTTCGATGAAGGCGTTGGCTTCACCGAGTAAATTGTCTGTGTTATCCGTCATTTGGCTTTCCTTGTGTGGTGAAACACACTAACACTTAGTGAAAATAATCATCTCGAAAAATAAGCATAGCAGAGACAAAAGTAAAAAATTCAATTTATTCATGCAGATAATGATTTTAAAAAGTTGGCACGGATCCTGATATAGGTTTATCGCCGCAGTGAAAAATTTTCCTGCGGATTTAACCGGTAATCATTTGGCCGGAAACCAACAGAAACAAAGAGGAATTTCGATTATGGGTATTTTTTCTCGCTTCGCTGACATCATTAACGCCAACATCAACACCTTGCTGGATAAAGCAGAAGATCCGCAAAAACTGGTTCGTCTGATGATTCAGGAAATGGAAGACACGCTGGTGGAACTGCGTTCTACCTCCGCCCGTGCGCTGGCAGAAAAGAAACAACTGATCCGTCGTATCGATCAGGGTGAATCCCAGCAGAGTGAATGGCAGGACAAAGCCGAACTGGCGCTGCGTAAAGATAAAGACGATCTGGCCCGTGCGGCGCTGATCGAAAAGCAAAAGCTGTCCGAGCTGGTGACCACGCTGAAAAACGAAGTGAACGTGGTAGAAGAAACGCTGGATCGCATGAAGTCAGAAATTGGTGAGCTGGAAAGCAAACTGACCGAAACCCGTGCGCGTCAGCAGGCGCTGACCTTACGTCATCAGGCCGCAGCGTCCTCGCGTGACGTCCGCCGTCAGCTCGACAGCGGTAAAATTGATGAAGCGATGGCGCGTTTCGAGCAGTTCGAACGCCGCATCGATCATATGGAAGCGGAAGCAGAAAGCGTCAGCATTGGTAAAAAGAAATCGCTGGATCAGCAATTTGCCGAACTGAAAGCCGACGATGAAATCAGCGCACAAATTGCTGCGCTGAAAGCTAAAATGAACGGCAATCAGGACGCATAATGTTTGCCATTAAACCTGCCTGTTCGCAGGCAGGTTGTTGCAGGATTAACGCCGTAACCGGTAATAAATAAGACTCATAAGGAGAGACAATGAGCTTCCTGTTTTTAGCTATTCCGCTGACTATTTTCGTTTTATTCGTGGCGCCCGTCTGGTTGTGGCTTCACTACAGCAATCGCCAGCAAAATGGCAGTCAGCTCAGTCAGCATGAGATACAAAATCTCACCAGCCTGACTCATGAAGCGCAACGTATGCGCGAACGTATTCA
Organism: Rahnella sp. P4_A8; assembly: GCF_056402435.1. Taxonomy (NCBI): domain Bacteria; kingdom Pseudomonadati; phylum Pseudomonadota; class Gammaproteobacteria; order Enterobacterales; family Yersiniaceae; genus Rahnella; species Rahnella sp. P4_A8. Next base: position 9,247 of record NZ_JBFUHK010000036.1, read on the forward strand.
GGCACTGGAAGAAATTCTTGATGCCGAACACCCGGGCTGGAGGCAATCATAATGGCGACCCGTCTGTCTGAGAAAAAACTCTACCGCGTGCCGGAAGAGGGCGTAATAAAAGGTGTACTGGCCGGGCTGTCGCACTATCTGGGCGTGCCGGTAAAATTGCTGCGGATTATGGCCGTGCTGTCGATTTTCTTTGGTTTATTCATGTTCACCGTCCTGGCGTATATCATTCTCAGCTACGTGCTGGATCCGGTACCGGCCAGTGAATATGACGATGAAACTGCGCCATCGCCGCGTAATTTGCTGGAAGAAGCCGACCGCGAGCTGAAAGCCAGCGAGCAGCGTTTACGCCAGGTCGAACGCTATGTCACCTCTGAAACCTTCGGGGTGCGTAGCCGGTTCCGCCAGCTTTAATTCTTTATTCACCGCTTTGCCTCTGGCCGCCGGACGTTGCTCCGGCTGCTGTTTTCCTTCTCCTCTCCCGCTTAAGGAATCTTTATGACCCGTTACCTGAATTCCTCGCTGCCGGGTAAGCGCAGCCTGTTTTCGAAAATTTTCAGCGTGATCATTACGCTGGCGCTGACCTTTGGCCCTGCCGGGCTGGCAGCGCGTGTGTTGGGCGTGGTGGGAAAAGGGCCAATGAGGTATGTTTTAGCACTATTATTAGAACCATTATTCAAACGTATTTTGACCGCGCTGTTTGGGCGCTACGCCAGGGAGAGCAATGAAAAGACTACAAAATGAGTTTAATTCACTGATCAATCGCGGCATGGACAGACATCTGCGGCTGGCTGTCACCGGTTTAAGCCGCAGCGGAAAAACCGCTTTCATCACCGCCTTCGTTAACCAGCTTTTACATATGCACAGCGGCGCACGTTTACCGCTGTTTTCGGCTGCCCGCGAGGAGCGTCTGCTTGGCGTGAAACGCGTCCCCCAGCGTGATCTGGGTGTGTCGCGCTTTGCCTATGACGAAGGTCTGGCGGCACTCTACGGCACGCCGCCCGCATGGCCGACGCCGACCCGTGGCGTCAGCGAAATCCGTCTGGCACTGCGTTACCGATCCAACGATTCCCTGCTGCGTCACTTCAAAGACACCTCCACGTTATATCTGGAGATCGTCGATTATCCCGGCGAATGGCTGCTGGATTTGCCAATGCTGGAGCAAAACTATCTCGACTGGTCGCGCCAGATGGCGGGGCTGTTGCAGGGCGATCGTGCAGAATGGGCGAAGCCGTGGCTGACGCTGTGTGAACAATGTGATCCGCTGGCCCCGGCGGATGAAAATCTGCTGGGCGCGATTGCGCAGGCCTACACCGATTATCTGGTGCGCTGCAAAACCGAAGGTTTGCACTTTATCCAGCCGGGGCGTTTTGTTCTGCCGGGAGATATGGCCGGTGCGCCTGCGCTGCAATTTTTCCCGTGGCCGGAGCTGAACCGCTATTCCGATGCGCAACTGGCGCAGGCGGATAAAAACAGCAATCTGGGTATGCTGCGTGCGCGTTTCGACTATTACTGCCAGCACATCGTGAAAGGTTTTTACAAAGATCACTTTGTGAAATTTGACCGCCAGATTGTGCTGGTCGATTGTCTGCAGCCGCTCAACAGCGGACCGCAGGCATTTAACGATATGCGCCTGGCACTGACGCAGCTGATGCAAAGCTTTCACTATGGCAAGCGCACACTGTTCCGCCGTCTGTTTAATCCGTGCATCGACAAACTGATGTTCGCCGCCACTAAAGCCGATCACATTACCGGCGATCAGCACGCCAGCCTGGTGTCGCTGTTGCAGCAACTGGTGCAGGAAGCCTGGCAGAACGCCGCTTTCGAAGGCATCAGTATGGATTGCGCCGGTCTGGCGTCGGTGCAGGCGACGGAAACCGGCATGGTGGAATATCAGGGGCAAAGTTTGCCCGCGCTGAAAGGTCACCGGTTACAGGATGGCGCGCCGCTGACCGTGTTCCCTGGCGAAGTGCCTGCACGTCTGCCGGGTCATGCGTTCTGGCAAAAACAGGGGTTCCACTTTGACGAGTTTCGTCCGCGTGAAATGAGCGTGGATACACCGTTGCCGCACATCCGTCTGGACGCGGTGATGGAGTTTTTACTGGGAGATAAAATGCGATGAGCGAACCCATCAAACCGCGTATCGATTTTGAAACGGAATTAAAAGCCCCTGCTGAACCGGTGATCAAACCGGCGCTGGCGTTTGACGAACAAATTTCAGAGCGCTTTATTGCGGTATCCACCGAAGCAGACGAACAGCAGGAAGAGGGCGAGGCCGAAGCAGTGCTCAACCGTGCGCTGAAACCGCGTCGCAGTTTGTGGGGCAAAATTGTGCGCCTCGGCGTGGCGGTGCTGGGCATCAGCGTGGTAGCACAGGGCGTGCAATGGGTACACGAAGCGTGGATCCAGCAGGACTGGGTGGCGCTTGGTGCCTGCACCGCAGGCGGGCTGATTATTGTCGCCGGTGTCGGTTCCGTTGCGACCGAATGGCGACGCTTGTACCGCCTGCGTCAGCGCGCCGACGAGCGCGATACGGCACGCGAATTAATGCACAGTCATGGATTAGGGCAGGGACGTGTATTCTGCGAAAAACTGGCGGCGCAGGCCGGGCTGGATAACAGCCATCCGGCGCTGCAACGCTGGCAGGCCTCACTGCATGAAACCCAGAATGACCGGGAAGTGGTTGAACTGTATGCCCGTCTGGTTCAGCCGGTTCTCGATGCGCAGGCCCGGCGTGAAATCAGTCATTCAGCAGCCGAATCTGCGCTGATGATCGCTGTCAGCCCGCTGGCGCTGGTGGATATGGCCTTCATCGCCTGGCGCAACCTGCGGCTGGTTAACCGTATCGCGGTGCTGTACGGCATCGAACTTGGCTATTACAGCCGTATTCGTTTGTTCCGTCTGGTGCTGCTGAATATGGCATTCGCCGGTGCATCCGAACTGGTGCGTGAAGTGGGCATGGACTGGATGTCGCAGGATCTGGCGGCGCGTCTTTCAGCCCGTGCGGCACAAGGTATCGGTGCCGGCTTGCTGACTGCGCGTCTGGGCATCAAAACCATGGAACTCTGCCGCCCGCTGCCGTGGCTGGAAGGCGATAAACCGAAACTCGGTGATTTTCGCCGTGAGCTTGTCGGCAAGCTGAAAAACAGCATGGTGAAAAGCGATAAAACTAAATCAGGCGTCTGATATTTCTTCAGTTTTAAACTGCCAATAAAAAAGCCCCCAAATTAACGGGGGCTTGTATTACTCTGACTAAGTTGCTTATAAATTAACTTTCGGTACAACAAAAGCTGTTTATAAACTAGGTTGTCAGATAGTTCTGTGCTTTAGCAAGACCATCGGAAATTTGTGAATACGCCTTGTTCACCGCATTACTGGTGTCACTCACCGCGTCCTGACCAAAGTTTGATAGGCGATCGGCAACCTTATTAACATCTTCCGACCAACCCGCACCATTAACCATTTCAATATCATGTTCTGTTAATTGTTTCATCTTAGGCCTTCCTTTTAATCTGTTAAAGCAAGTCCCCTTAAATAACGGGGGCGATGAAAACATTGAGTAAGTCTATGGAGATAATTTCTACGCAATGTCTTCACAGGGATTAAGCCTAGAGTACTGCGGACGGAATTTGACTAGGAATAATCTCCTATGTGAATTTAGATATGTAACTCATTGTTTGAAATCATTATTAAGATATTTTTAAATCTGAATAATTAATGCAATGTGCAAAAAATAATCGAACCAGAGGTCAGGTGGTTATTTTTTATAAGACATTGAAATTAATATTACTGCGCAATTATCCCTGCGTGGTAATAACTTCATCCGGTGTTTCAGAGTAATCGCGGTGGCAGCGTGATTATGTGCTGCTATCTTTCAAAGATTCTGTTTTTACAGCCGGTTTTTCTGGAACGCTTAAATATGCTCTTTCGTAAAGAGGTCAATGAACATCAGCAAAGTCACTGGGCGGGTAAGGCTTTATTGCTCTCCGGCTGGCCTTTATGGATTGTCACGACACTCACGGCCCTCTTCCTGTTTGCTTTACTGATATTCCTGATCTTCGCTAACTACACACGTCGCATCAACGTCAGCGGTGAAATCATTACTCAGCCGCACAGCATTAATTTATTCAGCCCTGAGCAGGGCGTGGTCACCAAATTGTATGTCGATACCGGTAAACCCGTAAAAAAGGGCCAGCCTTTATATGAAATCGACGTCAGCCGCGTGACGCAGGCGGGGAATGTCAGTACCACCACGCTCGCCGCTATTAAAAAGCAGCGCGAGCAAATCGATTCCATTATTGCCCAGCTGGAACACAATAAGCAGGAAACCCTGCAAAACCTGCAACAGCAACTCGATCAGTATCAGAAGGCGCATGAAGTCTCACAAAGCATGGTGGATTCGGCGCAGGAAGGGCTGGATGCCATGAAAAAGAGCATGCAGAACTACGGGGCATATCAGAAGAAGGGCCTGATCAATACTGACCAGCTGAATAATCAGCGCTACCTGTTTTACCAGCAGCAGACATCGTTCCAGAGCCTGAACACCCAGGCGATTCAGGAAGCATTACAAATCACCAATCTGCGCAGCGAACTGGTCACCCGCGCCGCCGAGTTTGATAACCAGATTTCACAGTACGGCTACCAGCGCAATGACCTCGAACGCCAGCTGGCGCAGGCCGATGCCAAAGGCTCATTGCTGATCACCGCGCCGACCTCCGGCAAAATCTCTTCGCTGAGCGTCACGCCCGGACAGATGGTCAACGCCGGTGACAGCCTCGCGCAACTGGTGCCAGCCAGTAATTCCCCGTTCTTTCTCGTTGCCTGGCTGCCGAATGAAAGCGTGCCTTACGTGAAAGCCGGCGAGCACATCAATATTCGGTACGAAGCCTATCCGTTTGAAAAATATGGCCAGTTCCCCGGCAAGGTGGAATCGATTTCCTCTGCGCCGGTTTCCGAACAGGAGCTGAATTCTTACGCCAGCGCGCCGAGAACGGCCAATGGCACGATCAGCGGGCCGTATTACAAAGTGATTGTTTCACTGGATAAAAAAGCCATGAACTGGCACGGCGAAACGCTGAATTTATCCAGCGGCATGAAAGCCGAGTCGACGTTATTCCTGGAGAAAAGGCCGCTGTATCAGTGGATGTTGTCTCCGTATTACAGCATGAAGAAAAGCGTGGTGGGGCCAATCAATGAATCTCGATAACGTACGGGAGCTGGCTGACCGCCTGCACTTTAGCTGGCGCCACCGGGTGCCGCAGATTATTCAAACCGAGGCCGCCGAGTGCGGACTGGCCAGTCTGGCAATGGTCTTTGGCTATCACGGCAAACACGTCGACTTGCAAAGCCTGCGTCAGCGCTATGGGATATCTTCACGGGGCGCGACGCTGCGCACGCTGATGGATATCGCGGCAGCGAATGAGATGAAATCCCGCGCGTTAAAGCTGGATATCGATGAGCTGAACGCGCTGAAAACGCCGTGTATTTTGCACTGGGATCTCAATCATTTCGTGGTGCTGGTTGGCGTTAAACAGGGCAAAGTGATTATTCACGATCCGGCCTTTGGCCGCCGTTCGCTTGGCATGCGCGAGGTGTCCGAGCATTTCACTGGCGTGGCACTCGAGCTGTGGCCGGACAACGGTTTTACCTCGGAGAAACCGCGCGTACGGCTGGATCTGCGCAAAATGATGGGCAATGTCAGTGGCCTTATTCCGGCGCTGACCAAAATCTTCTGCCTCTCGCTGATGATCGAATCGGTCAACTTACTGCTGCCGGTCGGGATGCAACTGGTAATGGACCATGTGATCCCGGCGAAAGACCCGGATTTACTGACCCTGATTTGCCTCGGGTTGCTGTTCTTCATCATTTTCCGCACCGGCGTCAGCATGTTACGCGCCTGGACATCGCTGGTGATGAGTACGCTGATTGATGTGCAATGGAAAGCGCGGCTGTTCGATCATCTGATGAAACTGCCGCTCGATTATTTTGAGAAACGTAAACTCGGGGATATTCAGTCGCGTTTTACTTCGCTCGATACGCTGCGCACCACGCTGACCACCAACGTGGTCAACAGTATTATCGACGGCATTATGTCGGTCGGGTTAATCGTGATGATGGTGCTGTATGGCGGCTGGCTGATTTGGGTGATTCTTGGCTTCACGGCGATTTATGTCATCTTCCGCCTGACGACGTATAACGCTTACCGCCAGGTTTCCGAGGAGCAAATCGTTAAAGGTGCGCGTGCCGGTTCGCACTTTATGGAAACGCTCTACGGCATCAGCACGCTGAAAGCACTGGGTTTATCGAAAGCCCGCGCCAATTTCTGGCTCAATCTGAACATTGATAACGCCAATGCGACGGTGCGTAAAACCAGGTTTGAGATGATGTTTACCGGCGGCAACACGCTGATCGCCACGCTCGATCAGGTCGCGCTGCTGTGGCTGGGGGCGACGCAGGTAATTGACGGCCATATGACGCTGGGGATGTTTGTGGCCTTCAACACCTACCGCGGGCAGTTCTCCGAACGTGCTGCCAGTCTGCTGAATATGGTGTTGCAACTGCGGATGCTTTCCCTGCACCGCGACCGTATCGCGGATATCGCGCTGACCGGCACCGAGAAATCACTGCCGGAACGTGAGTTGCTGCGGGCGGGCGAGGCAGCGTCGCTGGAGGTGCGGGATCTGGTGTTTCAGTACGACAGCCTTTCCGCACCGCTGATCAACGGGCTAAACCTGTCGGTGGCGGCGGGCGAAAGTGTGGCGATCACCGGGCCGTCGGGGCAGGGTAAAACCACTCTGATGAAGATCATGACCGGTTTGCTGACGCCCACCGAAGGCCGCATTCTGATTAACGGTATGGATATCACCACCGCCGGACTGAACAATTACCGCAGTTGCATCGCCTGTGTGTTACAGGATGACACGTTGTTCGCCGGATCTATCGCCGAGAACATTGCCAGCTTTGATGAGCAGAAAGATGAAGCGCGTATTATTGATTGCGCCCGCCGTTGTAACATCCACGACGATATCGAACGGATGCCGATGGGCTATGAAACGCTGATCAGCGAACTGGGCGGCAGTTTGTCCGGCGGGCAGAAACAGCGTTTGCTGATTGCCCGCGCACTGTACCGCCGTCCGGCGATACTGTTCCTCGACGAAGCCACCAGTCATTTGGATCTGGACAATGAAATGCGCATCAATCAGGCGATCAGCGAACTGGATATTACGCGGATATTTATTGCCCACCGTCCGTCTACGATTGCCTCAGCAGATCGCGAGATCAAGCTCGGTTAAATCCTTCCTTCAGGCGATCCCTGTTCCGGGATCGCCTTTCCAAAATTGCGGCCTCTGTTACATCTCCTCACGGAAAGTTCATCATTTGTTTAAAAGTTATTATAAAATGCGGACTTCATCGTCTGACGGCGCTGCATCGCCTCCTGCCGTCTGAACTGTCTGTGCTCCTGTTTCTAAAAAATATCAGCGCAACAGATTAATTTTTAGGAGTTTTCATGTCGAATCAGTTCCCGAGCTCACGCCTTCGCCGCCTGAGACAGTCCGAATCCCTGCGCACTCTTTTTCAGGAAACTGAATTTAGCGTCAACGATCTGGTACTGCCGATTTTCGTAGAAGAAGAGACCTCTGAATACGTACCCATCGAAGCCATGCCGGGTGTGTTGCGCATCCCTGAATCCCGCCTGGCATTTGAAATCGAACGTTACGCCCGCGCCGGTATCCGCTCTGTTATGACGTTCGGTATTTCGCATCACATGGATGCCACCGGCAGCGATACCTGGAACGAAAACGGTCTGGTCGCGCGTATGGCGCGTATCTGTAAAGACACCGTGCCTGAAATGATTGTCATGTCCGACACCTGTTTCTGCGAATACACCTCACACGGCCATTGCGGTGTGTTGCACGACCACGGCGTGGATAACGACGCAACCCTGGTCAACCTCGGTAAACAGGCTGTCGTGGCGGCTGCTGCTGGTGCAGATTTCATCGCGCCATCCGCCGCGCAGGACGGTCAGGTGCAGGCCATCCGCAGTGCGCTGGATGAAGCCGGATTTATCGATACCTCAATCATGGCGTATTCCACCAAGTTTGCATCTTCCCTGTACGGGCCTTTCCGCGAAGCGGGCGGCAGTGTACTGAAAGGCAACCGCAAGCAATATCAGATGAACCCGATGAACCGCCGCGAAGCCGTGCGTGAATCGTTGCTGGACGAGCAGGAAGGCGCCGATGCGCTGATGGTGAAACCGGCCGGTGCGTATCTGGACGTGATCCGCGATATCCGCGAAGCCTCCCGTCTGCCACTGGCGGCGTATCAGGTCAGCGGTGAATACGCGATGATCAAATTTGCTGCACAAGCCGGTGCTATTGATGAGCGTGCCGTCGTACGTGAAAGCCTGGGCGCGATTAAACGTGCTGGCGCAGATATTATCCTGACTTACTTCGCGATGGATATTGCCGAAAACGGGCTGTAATTTTTGTTCTCGCTGCAAACCAAAACCGGGCTTCCGCCCGGTTTTTTTATGTCCTCGCGTCGGAAGCTGATACTGCGCGATGTATGTTCAGATAACGTCTTTAATATTTAAGAGTGGCAGAAAATTAAAATAATGCTTTTTTATAGAGAATTACCTCACCATTAATAGGGTGTAATTAATAAAAAAGTATTCATACAAAGAATAAGGTTTTATAGCGGTTAAATTACTGACTTTTGTAACTTAATAAACTGAGTTTTTTATTAACTAATTTTTATAGCCTGCCGATACCCCATGTGCTTCACATACAATTGTATTTATAAAAATAATGGAGAGCCATGCGCTATGAAAATATTTATGTCATATTTTGAAAATCTAAAAGTCGGGAAAAAATTAGCATTAGGTTTCGGACTTATCTTATTGCTGAGCATTGCAGTTGCTTTATGTGGTATTAAAAATCTGAATGATATTTCCATTCGAGCTGAGAAAATAAGCCAGCTTAAAGTGATAACTGACCAGTTTGCTATGGCGAAAGCTGAAAGACTGGAATATGTGAAAACGCACGATGAAAAATACATCACAATGAATGAGGTGAACTTACAGCAGGTTGATAAAAAAATTGAAAGTCTCAGGTTGCTTCGTTGGGATACAGAGCACCTGAAGATGCTTAATGAAATGTCAGAGGTCATGAAGACGTATCGTGACAAGCGTGCTCAAACGGTCCGCGAGACCCAACAACGTGATCTTGTTGTCAGTAGTTTTGTGCTGACACGCGAAGAATCTGAGATTAACAGTCTGGCTCAGTCCTATGCACGAGATCCCGCACGTGCTGTCACCGCGATCGCGTTAGGGGATATCGTCAGACACATTGATGGGGTGGCGACACGTGTAAAACTCCTCCAGTTTGAGAATACTGAGGAATCCCTTCAGGCTTTAACAGGTTTTATGAATGAATCGATTCAGCAAATGGATGCCGTCAAATCCCAGTTAAATCCGGCTGATGTCAGCATACTTGAAGAAATTGAACGCTCGGTCTCGGCCAAAAAGGCGAGTGCCGGAAACTACCTCCAATCCTATATTGCTGAGCAGGAAGTGACTCAGTTGCTTGCGAAAGCAGGCGGCAAGCTGACTACCCTGAGTGACAATATATTTGAATCGGAGCTGAGCGCGGCGCATGACGATATCAGAAATGCAGTTATATGGATGACTTCACTCCTGGTAGCAGCAGTCTTATTAAGTATTGGCATTGCACTGATTATTTCCCGCCAAATTGTGAAGCCTCTGGCTGACACGCTTGACGTCGCCAGACAGATAGCGCGCGGTGATTTAAGAGCCCATCTCAATACCACGCGTCGTGATGAGCTGGGAGAACTGATGCAAGCTGTAGATGAGATGAACACCGATCTCCGCCGTATCATCGGGGATATTCGTACCGGTGTGACGCAGGTGAGCCATGCCTCCGCAGAAATTGCGGCAGGTAATAATGATTTATCCGCACGCACTGAGGAACAGGCTGCTGCGCTTGAAGAAACGGCAGCCAGCATGGAGCAGTTAACTGCGACGGTTAAACAGAACGTGGACAATATTCATCATACCAGCCGCCTGGCGGGCAGTACTTCAGAAACGGCGAATAAAGGCGGGCAACTCGTCTCTCATGTGGTGAAAACTATGAATGAAATTACTGCAAGCTCAGCAAAAATTGCTGAGATTACGACGGTAATTAATAGCATCGCTTTTCAGACCAATATTCTGGCTCTCAATGCGGCTGTTGAAGCGGCGCGTGCTGGCGAACAGGGGCGGGGATTTGCTGTTGTGGCAAGCGAAGTGAGAAGCCTTGCGCAGAGAAGCGCTCAGGCTGCAAAAGAAATAGAAGGTTTAATTGGTGAATCGGTAGAGCGAATTAATGCAKGGTCAGATCTGGTAGAACAGGCGGGGACTACCATGCATGACATTGTGACCAAAGTGGCTAATGTTACCGAAATACTGAATGAAATTACTCAGGCATCGGATGAACAGAACAGGGGAATATCTCAGGTAGGGCAGGCAATAGTGGAAATGGACAGCGTGACTCAACAAAATGCGGCCCTGGTGGAAGAGTCTTCTGCTGCCGCCAATGCGCTGCGAGATCAGGCACAAAATCTTGCTGCGTCTGTTTCACGTTTTATTACTGAGTAATCTGATTCTCAAAACAGTCGTGATATTGCGTGCCGTTTGTGCACCACATAGCATGACTGTTTTGTTAAGCCGACCATGCGTGTCATCGGCCAGGTTTTGAGATAAATGCAATTCCCATCCGTAACCCTACTTCTTCACAATGCCCGCAATATCATTGGTGTTCATCAGATGATAATCGCCATTCATGTCGGTGTAGCTGGTCATGCCGGTATTGCGGTCACGATCCGGTTCGCCGTGGGCGAAAAACTGGTCGCCGGATTTGGTGTTAATCACATAATCGCTGGCGCAGCCAGTTAACGACAGAGCCAGAACCACAGCCGTCAGGCAGGATAATTTCTTCATTGTTCAGTAGTTTCCCGTTGCAATCATCTGCCCATATTACAAAACAACCCGCCGCAAGAAGCAAAGAATAAAAATGTCACCCGGCGTAAGCGTGCGTGCAAAACCGTGCTTGTGCACCAGCACGGTGCGATGTGATCCCGTCGTTGTTTCTGTCAGTTGCCCGTAACGCTCTCCCGTCGCTATCTATACTCACATAACCCGTCACATTCTCAGAGGTTGAGTAACAATGGCAGATATTTTGCTTATGTTTTTTTACCTTTGATGTTTTCACCCCCGGAGATAAGCGGGAAACCCTCAGTCTTAAGGCTTAAGCGTTAAATTTCAGATTTTCTGATTACGACTTCGTGTTGGTGTTTTTGCTACATGCGTTTTCCATAACCCGTTTTGCATAAACTCTGTCCTAAGGATCATGATGATGTCGATGAAATTTATTAAAAGTCCTCTTTCTTTGTTGCTGGCAGGCTGTCTGGTCACTGCGTTTACCGCGCGTGCGGATATCGTGATTGGCGTCGCTGGCCCGTTCACCGGCCCGAATGCCACCTATGGCGATCAGTACTGGCATGGTGCCACCCAGGCCGCTGAAGACATTAATGCCGCTGGCGGAATCAACGGCGAGAAAATCAAACTGGTGCAGGGCGATGATGCCTGCGAACCGAAACAGGCCGTTGCAGTCGCTAACCGTCTTGTTGATCAGGATAAAGTGCAGGCGGTGGTCGGGCATTTTTGTTCATCTTCTACCATGCCCGCATCTGAGGTGTACAACGATGCCGGAATTATCGCCATCACGCCGGGATCCACTAACCCGCAAATCACCGAACGCGGCATGAGTGATATGTTCCGCATGTGCGGACGTGACGACCAGCAGGGGCAGGTTGCCAGTGATTACATCATCGACAAGCTGAAAGCCAAAAAAGTGGTCATCATCCACGACAAAGACACCTACGGGCAGGGGCTGGCGGATGCCACCAAAGCGGCGCTTAACAAGCGTGGCGTGAAAGAAGTGATGTATGAAGGCTTATCGCGCGGCGAAAAAGACTTCAACGCGCTGGTCACCAAAATCAGTGCGCAGAAACCGGACGTGGTGTTCTTCGGCGGTTGCCATCCTGAAGCCGGTCCGCTGGTACGCCAGATGCGTGAGCAGGGCGTGCAGGCCACGTTCTTCTCCGGCGACTGTATCGTCAACGAAGAAATGGTCACAGCCGCAGGCGGCCCGCAATATACCAACGGGATTCTGATGACCTTCGGCAAAGACCCGCGTCTGATCCCGGAAGGCAAAGTCGTTATCGATAAATTCCGCGCCAGCAAGTTCGAGCCGGAAGGCTACACCCTCTATTCCTACGCCTCCGTGCAGGCGATCGCCGCCGCCTTCAAAGCCACCGGCGGCAGCGATTCCGCCAAAGCCAGCGCCTGGCTTAAAGCCAACAGCGTCGATACTGTCATGGGCAAAAAAGCCTGGGACAGTAAAGGCGACCTGAAAGTCTCTGATTACGTGGTTTATAAATGGGACGACAAAGGCAAATATCAGGAAGTTAAGGAATAAAGCACTCTTATTTGCCATTTTGAACCCGGGCAGTGCTCACTCTTTATGAAAGAACTGGCTCACGTACTTAATGTACGCTCCGGCTCTTGTGCGCTGGCCGGGTCCAAACTGGCTGCAACGATAACGCTTTATTAGCTTTAATGAATGCGCCCTTAGCCAGGCGCGGTCACAAAAAGAGACTGCGTATTTATGGATTCATTCTTCCTGCAACAACTGTTTAATGGCATTACGCTCGGTGCTGTCTACGGTCTCATTGCCATCGGCTACACCATGGTTTACGGCATTATCGGCATGATCAACTTTGCGCACGGCGAAGTGTATATGATTTCGGCTTACCTCTGTGCCATCGCGCTGGCGCTGCTTTCCTTCTTCGGGCTTCACTCTTTTCCGCTACTGATACTGGGCACGCTGGTGTTCACCATCGTGGTCACCGGCGTGTATGGCTGGGCGATTGAACGCATTGCCTATAAGCCGCTGCGTAATTCGACCCGTCTTGCACCGCTGATTTCTGCTATCGGCATGTCACTTATCTTACAAAATTACGCGCAAATCAGTCAGGGGCCGCGACAGCAGGGCATTCCGACCATGCTGGATGGCGCATTCCGTTTTCATATCGGCGAAAGTTTTGTCCAGATGACCTACACCAAAATTTTCATTCTGGTGGCGTCGCTGGCTGGCATGCTGGTTTTATCGTGGATTATCAGTAATACCAAACTTGGTCGTATGTGTCGTGCGGTGCAGCAGGACAGAAAAATGGCTTCCATTTTGGGTATTAACACTGACCGCATTATCTCGCTGGTCTTCATGATTGGCGCAGCGATGGCCGGACTGGCCGGGGTTCTGGTGACCATGAACTACGGCACGTTTGATTTCTACGCCGGTTTCATCATCGGCATCAAAGCTTTTACTGCGGCGGTGCTCGGCGGCATTGGTTCATTACCCGGCGCGATGCTGGGCGGGCTGATCCTGGGGATTGCCGAAGCGCAGTTCTCGGGCATGGTGAATTCTGATTACAAAGATGTGTTCTCCTTTGGATTGCTGGTGGTGATCCTCATTTTCCGCCCTCAGGGCCTGCTGGGCCGTCCGGTCGTGACGAAAGTGTGAGGGAAATAAAATGATGTCACAAACTGCTGTGAACAGCGGATTTTCATTTAAACGCTGTCTGCTGGATGCCATTTTTGCCGGGCTGGTGGCGCTGATTATTTTCGGGCCGGTGGTCGGCGTGGTGCTCGATGGTTACAGTTTTAACTTTCATAGCCAGAGGCTGGTCTGGATCATTGCTGCGGTGATGACGGGCCGCTTCCTGCTCAGTGCATTTTTAGAAACCACAGCCGGGCAGAAAATGCGTGCGCGTTTCGAATCCGACAGCGCGGGCGTCTATGTCCGGTCGCCGGATTATAAAAGTCATCTGCGCTGGGTTATTCCGCTGCTGATTGTGCTGGCCATTTTCTTCCCGTTCGTCGCCACCAAATACATTCTGACGGTCGCCATTCTGGGACTGATTTATGTGTTGCTCGGCCTCGGGCTGAATATCGTGGTCGGACTGGCCGGTTTGCTCGATCTGGGGTATGTGGCGTTTTACGCCATCGGGGCTTACGGGCTGGCGCTGGGGTATCAGTATCTCGGCCTCGGCTTCTGGTCGATGCTGCCGCTGGCGGCGGTGATGGCCGCGCTGGCGGGTGCGTTGCTGGGTTTCCCGGTGCTGCGTATGCACGGCGACTATCTGGCGATCGTGACGTTAGGTTTCGGTGAAATCATCCGGCTGGTGCTGACCAACTGGTTGTCGTTTACCGGCGGTCCGAACGGTGTTTCCGCGCCTCCGCCCACCTTTTTCGGGCTGGAATTTGGCCGGCGGGCGAAAGAGGGCGGCGTGCCGTTCCACGAGTTTTTCCATCTGACCTATAACCCGAATATGAAATTTATCTTCATCTATGCCGTGCTGGTTCTGGTGGTGTTGCTGGTGTTGTTTATCAAACACCGGCTGACCCGCATGCCGATTGGCCGCGCGTGGGAAGCGCTGCGTGAGGATGAGATTGCCTGCCGCGCGATGGGGCTGAATCATGTGCTGGTCAAGCTGTCTGCCTTTACCCTCGGGGCTTCCACGGCCGGAATTGCTGGCGTGTTTTTCGCCACGTATCAGGGCTTCGTTAATCCGACGTCTTTCACCTTTTTCGAATCTGCACTGATTCTCGCTATTGTGGTTTTGGGCGGTATGGGCTCAACCATCGGCGTGGTGCTGGCGGCATTTGTGCTGACCGTCGCGCCGGAACTGTTGCGCAGCTTTGCCGAATATCGCGTATTGCTGTTCGGCGTTTTAATGGTGGTGATGATGATCTGGCGGCCACGCGGGTTGATCCGCATCAGCCGCAGCGGGTTTGCCGTGCGTAAAGGAGTCGCGCCATGAGCGAAGCGTTAGCGGATAACAACATCCTGAGTGTCGAGCATTTGCGCATGCATTTCGGCGGCATTAAGGCGCTGAACGATGTGAATCTTGCGGTGAAACGCGGATCGATTACCGCGCTGATCGGCCCGAACGGCGCAGGAAAAACCACGGTATTTAATTGCCTGACAGGTTTTTATAAAGCGTCCGGCGGCAATATTTTGCTCAATACGCGCCGCCGGACGACCAATGTAATCCAGGTGCTCGGGCAGAAATTTCAGCCTGATGACTGGATAAAACCGGCGCAACTGGGCAAACGCATTTTCTACAAAATGTTCGGCGGTACACACCTGGTTAACCGCGCCGGGCTGGCGCGTACCTTTCAGAATATCCGGCTGTTTCGTGAAATGTCGGTGGTTGAAAATCTGCTGGTGGCGCAGCACATGCAAACCAACCGCAACCTGATTGCCGGTGTGCTCAATACGCCGGGTTATCGCCGTGCGGAAAATCAGGCACTGGACCGCGCATTTTACTGGCTGGAAGTGGTGGAACTGGTGGATTGTGCCAACCGGCTGGCAGGGGAAATGTCTTACGGTCAGCAGCGCCGGCTGGAAATCGCCCGTGCGATGTGTACCGCGCCGGAAATGATTTGCCTGGACGAACCGGCAGCCGGTCTGAATCCGGTTGAAACACGTACGCTGAGCAAAATTATCCGCTTCCTGCGCGATCATCACGACATCACCGTGCTGCTGATCGAACATGATATGGGCATGGTGATGGACATTTCCGACCACATTATCGTGCTCGACCACGGCGATGTGATTGCCGAAGGAATACCGCAGGCTATTCAGAACGATGAGAAAGTCATTGCCGCGTATCTGGGTGCTGATGAAGACGACGAGGTCAGCTTATGAGCGACGCGATGCTGGAATTTCGTGATGTGAATGTGTATTACGGGGCGATTCAGGCATTACAGCAGGTCTCTTTGCAGGTGCATGAGGGGGAAACGGTGGCGTTGATTGGTGCTAACGGTGCCGGGAAATCAACGCTGCTGATGTCAATATTCGGCCAGCCACGTATACAGAGCGGGCAGATCCTGTTTCGCGGGGAAGATATCAGCCGCAAATCGACACACTTTGTGGCTTCGGCTGGCATAGCGCAATCGCCGGAAGGGCGACGTGTTTTTCCGGATATGACCGTGGAAGAAAACCTGCTGATGGGCACCATTCCCGTCGGGAATAAACACGCGGCAGAAGATCTGCACACCATGTTTGAGTTATTCCCGCGCCTGAAGGAACGCCGTAAACAACGGGCGATGACCATGTCCGGTGGTGAACAGCAAATGCTGGCGATTGCCCGTGCGCTGATGAGTCGCCCGAAGCTGTTACTGCTCGATGAACCGAGTCTTGGGCTGGCGCCTATTATCGTTAAACAGATTTTCCAGACCTTGCGCGAACTGGCAAAAAACGGCATGACTATCTTTCTGGTGGAGCAAAATGCGCATCATGCGCTCAGGCTTTCTGACCGGGGTTATGTGATGGTCAACGGACAAATTCGGCTTAGCGGTTCAGGCGAAGAACTTTTACATAATCAGGAGGTGCGGAAAGCTTATCTCGGAGGAATCTGATTTTTCATCTTCAATGCCCGCGATACCCCGTATTGCGGGCCTTCCCGCCAACTTTTTTCCGCATTTTCAACCTGCCTCCACATTTCGCCCACAGTATTCCGCTATCATGCAATTCTTACAGAAAGGTGACCGGAAAGTTAATTTTCTGAGGTATCATGCGGAATTAGCTGTCATGAATTTGTAAAACGTCAGTTTTTTTGGGCACATCAGTGGCCTGAAGCCGTGTTAAGGCGTTGACCCACCAGGATCAACAGGCTATATAGCGCTATCCGTTTTTGGCATGAATTTTCCTGTCTCAGGGATGAAGTAAGTGAATGACAAACGGGTCATTCGCTCGATGAGTTGAACCGTCGGCGCTGCTCGTAAAACAGCAGAAATGGGTCGTAGAGTTTATTGTTTAAATCAGACAGGGTGCTGAAATGGCTTCTGAGATAATTTCCTTCGTATTATTTCTTTCTTCTATTTTTCTCTACGTCACGCGGGCGTCGGCCAGCCGTGTCTGGTTTTCACTGGTGCTGTTTTTCCTCGGGCTTTACGTCATTCTTAACGTCATCCTGATCGGCAGCAATTATTTCACCGGTGAAGGCATCACGGACGCGGTGTTATATACCGTCACCAGTAGCCTGAAAGGGGCGGGGCTCAATAAATATATCCTGCCATTTATCGGTTTACTGGCAGGGCTTGTCAGCGTATTCGCTTTGCTGGCGTGGGGGCTGAAGCAGCGTCGTGCCAAAAACAGCAGCGCGGTCTACAGTGCGCTGGCCGTGGTGCTGGCGGTCTTTTCTGTCGGTTCCACACAGGCATTCCAGAACATCTCGCGTCTGGTCAAAACGCAAATCTCAGGCAGCGGTGCAGATTTTAGTACCTATTACAAAGTGCCCGAAAAAGCCATTAAAGGCGCGAAAAAGCCTAACCTGGTTTATATCTACGGCGAGAGTCTGGAACGCACGTATTTTGATGACAAAGTCTTCCCCGGCCTGACCACCGAATTAAACCGCCATAAAGCGCAGAGTACCGATTTCACAAACACCAAACAGTTGCCGGGCACTGGCTATACCATCGCGGGTATGGTGGCTTCTCAGTGTGGGATCCCGTTGTTTGCGCCGTTTGATGGTAATGCCTCCAGTGCACTGGCGACTTTCTACCCTGAAAACGTCTGTCTTGGCGATGTGCTCAAAGGTGCAGGTTATACCAACTATTTCTATCAGGGCGCTGAACTGGCTTTCGCAGGCAAAGGAACCTTCCTGAAATCCCATGGTTTCGACCATCTTTATGGTTACAACGAATTGCGTCCGACTGTCGCGGACCCGTCCTATAAAAATGACTGGGGCTGGTATGACGACACCTTGCTGGATGAGGTGTACAAAAAATTCGTGACGCTGAGTCAGGAAGGTAAGCCGTTCTCACTGTTCACGCTGACCGTTGATACGCATCATCCTGACGGCTTTATTTCCCGCGGCTGTACCCGCAAGGAATATAAAGTGAACGGTAAAGCCAACCAGTCACTGAGCGCCGTGTCCTGTAGTCAGGAACTGATTGCCGCATTTATCGATAAGATTAAAAAGTCCGGTTATTTCGATAACACCATCATTGTGGTGTCTTCCGATCATCTGGCGATGAACAACACGGCTTACAACATTCTGACCAAACAGAACCGTAAAGACCTGTTCTTCGTACTCGACGGCCGTCATCCGGCGGGGGAGCTGAACGGTGCGAAACGCAGCACCCTGGATAATGGCGCGACCGTACTGGATATGATGGGTGGCGACAACTACATCGGTCTTGGACGCAGCGGTGTTTCTGCGACATCGATGACTGCGCAGTTCCTCAATATTGATGACAAAGTGAATGCCTGGAAACCGGCGGTCATCAAACAGTGGGGCTTCCCGAACAGCATCAAAGACTATGCGGTGAATACCAAAGACAGCACTTTCACCTTCTCCGGCATGACCATCAAAACGCCGTTTATTCTGAAGGTCACGGCAGACAAAATTGAGCCGATGTTTGATGTCTATCTGTCCACGCCGCTGAAAAAACAACTGGCCGGACTGGCGACCAGCGATAACTTTGTCTGGGTTGATAAATGCTACGAAATGGGACGCGTCTGGGCACCAGAGTTGTCGCTCAATACCGGCCTGTGCGTTGCATCGGGGAACCTCGGGGCGAAGCCGACGATCGTGCAGATCACCGGTGATACCTTCAAAGGTAAAGTGGACTTCGTGAAAGACACCTCGGGCAGCAATGCGATTTATCAGCAAACCCTGAAGACGCTGAACATTGATGATTCCGCCACCACTTATCAGTCGAAAGCCATCGCTTTTATGGTGCCGGGATTGCCGGAGCAGGTAAAAGCGATTACCGGTGTTTCAGCCGTTGAAAACTGGGGACGCTGGTCAGATGCCAATCTGGCACCGTCGGTGAAAATTGATTACGTTAAACCGCTGCCCGCCACCTTTGATGTGGTGATCCGCGCACGGGCTTACGGCAATAACATCGATAAGCCGGTTTCCGTCCGTGTCGGAGATCAGGAGCAGTTTGTCACCTTCGGCGATAAAGACGGTATCGTGAAAGTACAGTTCACCAATCCGGGAGCGGAGCAAAGTATCGTCATCACGCCGCCGGAACCGACCGAACCCACTGAAGGCACCAGCGGCGGCTTCCAGCCTCGTAAACTGGGCATCGGCATGGTTTCTCTTGAAGTTCAGCCGGTGGATCCGCAGTCTTAATCCGCTGTTTGCCCGAAATGTTAAAAACCCGCTCCGGCGGGTTTTTTATTGGAAGCAAATTGGGGGAATGGCAATCGAAAAAACACTTAGCATTTTTATCGCTTTACTATCCCATTTCGGTTATTCATTTCAAGAATAACTATCATTAAAACAATATTATAAAGAAATAACCCGATGGGTATACTCGCCAAATTCCTGCACGGAAACACAGCCCGGAGCAGGCATCTCATCACACTTTTGGGGATAGCGTATGCGCAAGACATTCAACAAAACAAAGACCCGTATTCACCGTGCTTTTTTACTGGCCGCAACCTCGGCAGTGATCATTTCCGGCAGCGTGCTGGCGCCGCTGAGTGCGGCACAGGCCGCCGATAAAACCACGGTTAAGGTCGGTATTATCAGCGGGGAAGACGAAGATGTCTGGCGTGAAGTGGTCAGACAGGCCGCAGCAAAAGGTCTGACGGTAAAACCGGTGATTTTCAACGATTACAACCAGCCAAATGAAGCACTGCAAAACGGCGAAGTGGATGCCAATGCCTTCCAGCATCAGCCTTTCCTCGATAACCAGATCAAAGTGAATCACTACAACATCGTGCGCGTGGGTGATACCGCTGTGTGGCCAATCGGGTTGTACTCTAAAAAAGTAAAATCTGCCGACCAGCTGAAAGAAGGGGCGGTGATTGGCGTGCCGAATGACCCGGCGAACGAAGCGCGCGGGCTGATCCTGCTTCAGCAATCTGGCGTGATCAAACTCAAACCGGGCGCCGGTATTTTCGCCACTACGGCGGATATCACTGAGAACCCGCGCCACGTCACCATTAAAGAGCTGGATTCCGGCATTATCGGCCGCTCCGTGCCGGATCTGGATGCTGCGATTGTGAACACCGACTGGGCGCTGAAAAGTGGCCTGACGCCTGCGGATCGTATCGCGCAGGAACCGGTAAAGAATAATCCTTACAACAACTTCATCGCGGTGAAAACTGAAAATGTGAATGCGCCGTGGGTGAAAACGCTGGTCAGTTCTTACCAGAACGAGGCTGTCAAACAGGTGTTTGATAAGGTCTATAAAGGCACCGGCGTGACGGCCTGGTAAGGATGTAAAGCATGACGATCATCTCTGAAACCGGTGCGCAGTTCACGGCGACGTCTTCAGAAAAAGCCCCTCCACGCCCGGCTAACGCCGGGCAGTTTGCCGGTGGCACTCTGAAAACGCATCAGGATGAGGTGCATGACGTCGTGCGCCTTGACCATGTAAGCCGTCAGTTTGGCACAATTCAGGCGCTGAAAGATGTCTCGCTGACGGTCCGGCGGGGCGAAATCCTGGGCATTATTGGCCGCAGCGGTGCGGGGAAATCCACCCTGATCCGCTGCCTGAACGGACTGGAACAGCCGGACAGCGGCGTGATTGAAATCGAAGGCCATGCCATCACCGGCCTGAGCGAGAAAGCCTTGCAGTCAGTGCGCAGTCGCGTGGGGATGGTGTTCCAGCATTTCAATTTGCTGTCGGCCAAAACGGTTGAGCAGAATGTCGCGCTGCCATTGAAAATCGCCGGATATAACAAGGCACGGCGTCAGGCGCGTGTCGCCGAACTGCTGGCGTTGGTCGGGCTGGAAGATAAGGCAAAGAACTATCCGGCGGCGTTGTCCGGCGGTCAGAAACAGCGCGTCGGTATTGCCCGTGCGCTGGCAGCCAGTCCGGCACTTCTACTTTGCGATGAAGCGACATCGGCGCTCGATCCTGAAACCACGCGTTCGATTCTGGCGCTGCTGCAATCCCTCAATCAGAAACTCGGCATCACCATTTTGCTGATCACCCATGAGATGGAGGTGATTAAAAAAATCGCGCATCGCGTGGCGGTGATTAATGGCGGTGAAATTATCGAAGAGGGGCCGGTGTGGCAGGTGTTTGCGCATCCGCAGTCCGCGCTGACCCGTACGCTGTTACAGGGATTATTGCCGCAACTGCCGGAAGCGCTGGCTGAACGGTTGTCGCCGGTACGTCAGGGCGAGGCCATTTACAGCGTCCAGTATGCGGAGCAGGGGCGGCAGGGCGAAATACTCACTCAAATGGCGACGGCATTACCGGGCAAATTCCGGCTGATCCAGGGCGGCGTGGATCATATTCAGCATTATGCCGTTGTACGTTTCTTCTTCTCAGTGCCGGTAAACGATACGGCATCTGAGCAGGTTGTTTTAGACTGGCTGCGACAGCACCAGGCCACCGTGGAGCTGACAGGTTATGTCTCCGGTAATGATTGATTTACTGATTAACGCCGTCGAAGAAACGTTGCTGATGACGGCAGTTTCCGGCCTGTTCTCGCTGATCGCGGGTTTGCCGCTGGGCCTGATTCTGGTGATGAGCAGTCCTGGCGGCATTGCCGAAAATCGCTGGGTTAACCGCTCGCTCGGGCTGGTGATCAACGGTTTCCGTTCTCTGCCATTTATCATTTTGCTGGTGGCGCTGATCCCGGTAACCCGTTTTCTGGTGGGCACATCGCTCGGCACCTGGGCGGCGATTGTTCCGCTGTCGATTACCGCCACGCCGTATTTCGCCCGCGTGGCAGAAGTCTCGCTGCGCGACGTGGATCGCGGACTGACTGACGCCGTTCGCGCGATGGGTGCCAGTAAACTGCGTATTGTCTGGGACGTGCTGATCCCGGAAGCGCTGCCCGGTATTTTGTCCGGATTTGTGGTCACGCTGGTGGCGCTGATTGGCGCATCGGCGATGGCGGGCGCTATCGGCGCAGGCGGACTGGGTGATCTGGCAATCCGTTACGGTTATCAGCGTTTCGAAACGGTGGTGATGATAGAAGTGATCGTCGTGTTGATTGTGATGGTTTGCGGCATTCAGTGGCTGGGCGATCGTATCGTGGCGCGCGTCGATAAACGTCATTAAAAAGCCGGTTATGCGGCGACCGGCTATGTTCAGTCTCTACAACTCGCTGCGTGAACGCCAGCGTTCACGGGCCATAAATCCTTTCACACCGACATCCAGGAACGGGCGCGGCGGCAGATAACTGGCGCGTCCGATGCCCTGCATATCGGCCAGCAACGGATTGTCCTCTCCCAGCGCATGTTCCGCCAGCAACCGCCCGAACGCACTCTGCTTGGAACTGCCGGAACCATTACATCCCGCTGACGAATACACGTTCGGCGCAATATTCCCCCATACCGGCGCGCCGTTGCGCGTAATGCTGATCAGCCCCGACCAGGTGTACGCCATATTGACGTCCTGTAACTGCGGATAAATACGGGCAAATAATGCCTGATGGCGGCGGGCATGACTGCCGGTTTCTACCGCACGGGTCACCAGACCTGGCGTAAAGTTGACGTGCTCACGGATCAGGAAGCGATGGTCAGAGGTATAGCGCAACGTCGCACCCGCCAGTGCATTCACCGGCGTCGAGCCCCACGGCGCAATATCACCGATCAGCTGACGTTGTGCGGGTGACAGCGGTTCAGTCAGTGTTGCAAACGTCGACATCGCGAAGACGTTGCCTTTGAACAGCGGTAACCCGCGTGCTGCACCATTGATCGCCAGCATCAGTTTACCGGCACGCACTTCGCCGTGCGGCGTTTCTGCATGAATAGTGCCCTGAGTGTCAATCTGCAACGCAGGTGAGTTGGCATAAACCGTGACGTTTGCCGGCAACGTGGCCACCAGCCCGCTGATCAGCGCCGCCGGATTCACCAGAATACAGTTGGGTGTATACACCGCGCTGCGGTAGAAACCGGTGCCCAAACGCTGACGGAGTGCGGCTCTGTCCAGCAGCTCAAAGCTTTCGCCGAGCGTGGTGAGTTCCTGCTGATAATGCGCGATTTCACCGTCAAACTGCGCACTCACGGCGCAATGGTATTTGCCTGAATTCAGCCAGTCACACGCAATATCATGCTGATCGACGGTCTCTTTCAGATGATGCAACCCGTACTGTAAAAGACGCCGGTACGCATTGGCGTGTTCCAGCTCAGCCGATGTGCTGCCGACGGTATGCGGTAAATCAATCACAAAACCCGAATTACGGGCCGAAGCGTTATCGGCCACGTCGAGCGCCTCGAGTACCACAACATGCTCATGTGGCCGAAGCTCGGCAATACGACGGGCAAATGCCAGCCCGGCAAAGCCTGCACCAATCACCAGCCAGTCTGCCGTGACTTTTCCACGTAAAGCCGGATAGCGGGGAATATCACCCCGCAGCGCCGCCCAGCCGTTAATATTTTGATCAAGAGGTAAATGTTTAATTTTCATTGTCTGTCAGGTGGTTATCCCGGGTGCAATGATCCTAAGGGATAGACGTATAGATGTCTAATGCGGATTAATGCTATCAAAAGAAGGTGAGCTGAATACTGCACAGATAGCGGCTGAATCTGGTCGTCTGCTACCCCCTGAGAATTTTGCCGGTGACCGGTCGCCTGTCTCCGGAAGTTGGCTATGAAATCCTCCTGTTGCGCGAAAGAAAAAATTGAGAGCGCTATCCGTTGAGAACCAGAGACATGTCCGGGTATCGGGCGCACAGGAAATCGACGAATGCGCGAACTTTTGGCGCAGCAAGCCGCCTGGAAGTATGCAAAACCCAAAGTTCCCGCTCTGCCCCCGACACGATGCCCCACTGAACTAAATCGCCGCGGGCAAGCTGGTTCCATGCGATGGATTGCGGAATGAGGGCAGCCCCACCGCCGGCGATTGCCGCATCGCGGACCATCAGTAACGAAGAGAAGCGCAATTTTGGGATCGGCTCCAGGACCAGTTGCCCGCCATCGAGACTCCAGTGGGCAGGCTGGAAACTCGACGTTACGATGCCGGGCACTGGCCTGATTGCGCCGGGTAGTGGCCTGATTATTTCAGGTGCGGCCACGACAACCAGCCTGTCTTTGGCGAAACACCGTCCGACTAAATTGCTGTCGGGGCTTGGGTTGATGCGGATTGCGACGTCAAATTGTTCCTCGACCAGATCTACCATGCGATCTTCCGCCACGATTTCAATTTCAATTTCCGGGTAGGCCGCACAGAATTCGGCACCAATGCGCCCCATCGCAAGCTGGGAAAACAGCACCGGAGCGGCAACACGCAAACGTCCGCGAGGCGTCGAAACACCATCACCGACCGCCGTCATGGCTTCGGTCACCTCACTCAGCAGGCCTTCAGTCCGGGAGATCAGCGTCGCCCCGGCTTCGGTGAGCTTCAAACCGCGAGCGCTTCGCTCGATCAGCCTCACACCCAGTTGCTCCTCAAGATCTGCGATGCGTCGCGATAGCGTGGCTTTGGAAATGCCGCTTGCGCGGCTTGCCTTCCCCAGCCCTTCATTTGTGGCGACGAGGATAAAATCAGACAGCGCGTTCAGGTTCATGGTGTTCCATTTATGAGACAAGGTGTCTAAGTTTTAGGATCTTTGTTTTTTAATTGCAACGGAATATTGTCTCGTTATCAGAACTTGCTACGAGGAACCGCAATGAACAACGTACAACGCGCCGTACTGATTGGGGTCTCTGGTTTATGAATAAGCCCGATCCGGTATTACTCGGGAAGCTGGCCAACGACGTCGCCAGCGGCACGCTACAGTCCAGAATTGGCGGCGTAGTGGGCTTCGCTGATATTCCCAACGCAATCGAACGTAATCGTACCGTTTCACGGACCGGTAAGGTCGTTGCGGATTTCTCACGTTAACCATTATCACTATCTTGCAGGAGTTAAATATGAGCATTCTCGTTACCGGTGCCACGGGCACCATTGGTTCACTTATCATTCAGGGTCTGGCTGACGCTGGCGCCGGGGTCAAAGCCCTGGTACGCCAGGCGGGTAAGCGCGAGTTTCCGGCAGGGGTTACGGAAGTCGTTGCAGACCTGACCGACGTCGCGTCGATGCGTGCCGCGCTGTCATCGGTACGAACGCTGTTTCTGCTGAATGCGGTTACGCCCGATGAGGTTACTCAGGCCCTGATCGCCCTGAACCTCGCCCGCGAGGCGGGCATTGAGCGTATCGTTTATTTGTCGGTGATCCATGCTGATAAATTCACCAACGTTCCGCACTTTACCGGCAAGCATACGGTTGAACGCATGATCAAAAGTCATGACATCCCCGCCACCATTCTGCGTCCGGCTTATTTCATGCAAAACGACCTGATGGTTCAACAGACGATTCAGAACTACGCGGTGTACCCGATGCCTGTCGGCTCGGCGGGCGTCTCAATGATTGATGCGCGCGATATCGCGGATGTCGCCGTGGCTGAGTTGCTGCGACGCGACAGGGCATCGTCTGCGCTGGATCCTGTCACGCTGGAGTTGATTGGGCCGCAACCGCTGACCGGTGCGTCCGTGGCGAAGATCTGGAGTTCAGCCCTGGGTCGCGAGATTACTTACGGGGGAGATGACGTCACCGCGTTTGAAGGGCAACTCGCCTCGTACGGTCCCAACTGGCTGGCTTATGACATGAGCCTGATGATGGCTGGTATTCAGACGTTCGGCATGCAAGCTGCTGAAGGAACCGCAGAACAGCTACAGGCTCTCATTGGACACCCGCTGCGCACTTATGAAGATTTCGTTCGCGAGTCTGTTGCCGGGAGCTAAACCGCGAGGCAAAGGGGCGGTTTACTGTCAGGCAGTACGCCGCCGAACAACCGGTAAACGTAACCCAGTCAGGCACTTGTTACCTTGCAGGCATCTTCTCAGGAGGATACGGTATGTACTGGGTTCGGCAGTTCCTCATCCGCACAGGTTTCACCCTGGATACGACTCTGTGCATACCCGCGCAGGCGCTGGAACGGGCTGGTCAGAACGGTATAAACCGACGATACGGGAGTGATTATGAAAAGAGAGTCGTTATTCAGGTACGCGCGGGAACACTATAATTCGGAGCCGGAATATCTCTGGCGTAACCTGCCGGATTATGCCGTGCTTCGTCATCACAATGGTGATAAATGGTTTGGTCTCGTGATGAATGTATCCGGTACCAAGCTG
This sequence comes from Rahnella sp. P4_A8, assembly GCF_056402435.1. NCBI lineage: Bacteria > Pseudomonadati > Pseudomonadota > Gammaproteobacteria > Enterobacterales > Yersiniaceae > Rahnella > Rahnella sp. P4_A8. Next base: position 35,464 of record NZ_JBFUHK010000036.1, read on the forward strand.
GGGCTGAAAACGGAAGATAAAGTCGACATACTTGAGGTTAAGGTCCGGCCGGAGCACATCGGCTCATTACGTCAGAAAGACGGCATTTTGCCTGCTTATCATATGAATAAAGAGCACTGGGTCAGTGTGATCCTTTCCGGACCGCTGTCGGCAGATGAAATACACGAGCTGCTTGCCGACAGTCATGAACTGACATGCTGATAATATATTCAAAGACAGAGATACCTATGCAGGCGTTATTTCTTAAGCCCCCTTTGATGGATAAGCTCTGAGCGGCAAGGCGCTGCAAAGGAATACGCCACGTGCATAATTAATGGTGCAATAAGTCACTTAAAAACTTCCTGGCACGCGGGTGTTGCGGATGATTGAAGAAGTTTTCCGGTTTGGATTTTTCCAGAATTTTCCCCTGATCCATAAACCAGATTGTGTCCGCTACGTCGCGGGCAAAATTCATTTCGTGTGTGACGCACATCATGGTCATACCTTCACGTGCCAGACTGCGCATCACATTCAGGACTTCACCGACCATTTCCGGATCAAGCGCCGACGTCGGTTCATCAAACAACATCACCGGCGGTTTCATGGCTAATGCCCGGGCGATGGCAACACGTTGCTGCTGCCCGCCGGAAAGCTGTGCCGGATAGGCATTGGCTTTGTGTGATAATCCGACACGTTCCAGCAGTTCACCCGCGTGCTTGCGCGCTTCCTGACGTTTCACGCCGAGCACCTTTACCGGCGACATCATGATGTTGTCCAGCACCGAAACGTGCGGGAAAAGATTAAAGTTCTGGAAGACAAAACCGATACGCGTGCGCAACTGATTCAGGCGGGTGCTGGTGCCATGAATATCCATGCCATCGAACAGGATCTGGCCCTCTTCAATAGGTTCCAGCCGGTTCACGGTGCGGATCAGCGTTGATTTGCCCGAGCCGGACGGTCCGCAAACCACCACGACTTCACCGCTTCTAATTTCTGCACTCAGGTCGGTCAGCGCCTGATATTCGCCATACCATTTATTAACCTGATTAAATAAGATCATTGGTCGCATCGTCGTTCCTTATTATGATTGAGTCTTCAGCAGTGGAGCCTTCGTCATTTTCTCCGCTTCCGGCATCCGGTTCTGCCGTTTGCGCGTGATACGGGCTTCAAGCTTATTGGCCAGCCACGTCAGGCTGAAACAGATGATGTAATAGCCAATCGCGACAATCGCGAAGACTTGAAAAGGTTTGGTCAGCAGTTGGTTATTCACCTGATTAGCGGCAAAGGTCAGCTCCGGCACGTTAATGACGTAACCCAGCGTGCTGTCTTTAATGATAGAAACCAGCTGGCTGACCAGACTTGGCAGCGTGTTGTATAACGCCTGCGGCAGAATAATCAGACGCAGCGTTTTGAAATAACTCATCCCTAAAGCGCGCGCCGCTTCGTACTGGCCGCCCGGCAGCGCCTGAATGCCGCCGCGCACGATCTCGGCGATATACGCACTTTCATAAATCACCAGCGTACACAGCATGGTGCTGAAGCCGCTGATGTTGTGACCGATTAACAGCGGAACGCAGAAATACGTCCAGAACACCACCATCAACAGCGGAATGCCGCGTAAGCTGTAGACCCAGCAGGCAGCGGGCCAGCTCAGCCAGCGAAAAGGCGATAAACGCGCCAGCCCGAGCAGAATACCCACCGGCAGTGCAAACAAAACGGCCAGCAGGGAAATCAGTAACGTACAAAGTATCCCGCCGAGCGGTCCCTGCGGATATTGCCCCATCAGGAACAGCATCCCGTTGTCGTGCAAAATCGTGAACATCTCGAGCATGTGATTACCTCGCGTAGGCCCGCTGGAACCGGCGGGCCAGCAACGCGCCAGCACCCATCAGCAGCAGAGAGAAGAACAGATAACCGGCAGAGGCCACCAGATACGATTCGAAAGTCCGGAACGTCTGGTTTTCAATATCACGGGTCACGTAAGTCAGTTCAGCTACGCCAATGACCATAGCCAGACTGGTGTTTTTGAACAGTAAAACGGTGTGGTTGAGCAGCGAAGGCAGCGCGTTGCGGATGCCTTGCGGTAAAATAACCGAACGCAGCGATCGGGTGTAACTCATGCCCAGCGCGCGTGATGCTTCGGTTTGCCCTTCAGGAATAGCGCGTAATCCGCTGCGGATGTCTTCAGAGAAATACGCCGCCTGACACAATCCGAGCGCAAACATCGAGAACAGAAACTCGGCGTTGAAATCGTTAATCCACATCTGCACAGATTCCGGCAGCAGCGTCGGAATGGCGAAATACCACATCATCAGCTGAATAAGCGTCGGCACATTGCGGTGATACGACACATAGGCGCGGACGAAATATTCGGCGGCGCGTTTGTGCGTCAGCCGGATGACGACCAGCAGCAGGGCAATACACATCGCGAGCAGCCAGGACCCCAGCGCCAGCTTGAGGGTGACAACCATGCCATCGACGATCATCTGCCCGAACTGACCGGTCAGGACTTTGCTGAAATCGAGCGTCATCGTATTTTCACCCTCCTGAATGGTTGAACTGTGGGTTTATAGGAAAAAGATCACAGACCTTCGCCGGGGCGCATGGTGGAAAGGCCACCGGGAACCTGCAACGTCGGGGTGATTTCGATGTTGCCGATGTTGACGGCAATCGGCGCAGAAACGGCAAACGCCACGCAATCGGCGATGTCTTTGGCTTCGGGCAGTTCAAAACCGTCAATGAAACGGCGGCGGGCTTCTTCGTGATCGCCGGAAACATTGCCGAAAATGTCAGTCGCCACGCGACCCGGGCAGATTTCAGTGATGCGCACACGCTTGCCGTAGCAGTCAACGCGTAGCTGGCGCGACAGGGCGTGAACCCCGGCTTTGGTGGCGTGATAAATCGAGTTGCCGCCGAAGTTATAAATCGCGGCAATCGAGGTGATGTTGATGACGTGGCCGCGATCGCGTTCCATCATGCCCGGCACCAGCAGGCGGCAAAGATGCAAAACGGCGCGCAGATTCACATCCACCTGCGTATCCACGGATTCTTCATCGGCGCTCAGGATAGAGCCGGGGCGGGAAACCCCGGCGTTGTTCACCAGAATATCCACGCTGATCTCGCTGCACAGGCGCGTCACCGCGTCGAGGTCGCTGACGTCGAGCGCATGCGGAATACAACCGGTGCGGGCGGCGAGGGCGGCCAGCTGATCGGCGCGGCGTGCGACAGCATGAACGGTGATCCCTTCCTGACAAAGGCGTTCGACAATGGCTTCACCCATTCCGGCCGATGCGCCGGTCACCAGCGCGGTTTTGTAATCTGAAAATGGCATTGCGACTCTCCTGTTAAACCGCCGGCTCCATCATGTTCTGCCGGTGGGTGTTTTCTGACTGTATCCAGTAATTCTCAGACGGTATAAGACATAAACCGTGTGAGGCGATAAGAGGGGCTTATAACAGCGTGTTTTACCCTGCCATCAGGCGGCGTTGCCGGGCTGGCGGCATCAGCGCGATGTCCATTTCGGTAATAATTTCCCGCAGCGTATGCACCATTTCGAGGGATTCCGGCGTATCGCCGTGAACCAGAATCGATGTCGCATCCACCGGCAACGTCACGCCGTCGATGCTTTGCACCGTGCCTTCGCGCAGCAACTGGCGGATGCGCGCGCGTACCTGCTCTTTGTCATGAATAACCGCGCCCGGTTTCGTCCGGCTGACCAGCAGGCCGTTGCTTTCATAGGCGCGGTCGGCGAGAAACGTACAAATCACCGGCAAATCCAGCGCCCGCGCCATGCGTTCGACGGCGTTGCCGGGCATCGTGCTGATGATCATTTGTGCATCGAAATTCTTCACCGCCTGCAATAACACCCGCGCCAGCCGGGCGTCTTCGGACACCATATTGCCCAGCGCACCGTGGAAACTCATGTGCGTCAGCGGGTAATCCGCCGCTTTCGCAAAAGCAGAAAGCGCGCCAAGCTGATAGGTGACGTAATGCGCCATCACCTCCGGTTCGATGTGCATCCGGCGGCGGCCAAACCCGGACAAATCAGGGAATCCGACGTGCGCGCCGAGATCTACCTGATACTTTTTCGCCAGCGCGACGGTTTTCGCCATAATCACCGCATCCCCCGCGTGAAACCCGCAGGCCACGTTGGCGGAGGTGATCAGCGGCATCAGCGCGGCGTCGTCGGCGATGGTGTAATCGCCAAAGCCTTCGCCGATATCGGCGTTTAAATCGATGTATTTCATGCGGCCAGCTCCTCGCGGCGTAAAGTGAAAATCTCCGCGCCGTATTCCACGCAGTCACCGTCTTCCACGGACAGGGATTCCACCACGCCCTGCACCGGGCTGCGCAGCGGCAGATAAATCACGCCGACTTTCAGCAGCCCGAGCAGCGCATCTTTCCCGACTTTTTCACCCGGTTGTGTGAACGGAATTTTGTTGAGCGGATGCTGTAACAACACGATGCCGGGGAAAGGTGCACACACCGCGTCGGGGGCGGTCAGCGCGGGAAGCGCAGGCGTTTCGTCCGGCATGCGGCATGGCAAAATGGCGGGGGAGACTGGCGCGTATTTCATGCTGACCCGAAAGCCGTTTCCGCTGAGTTCAATCTGGCTCAGGCCGGACTTACGCATCTTTCGTGCGATATCTCGCAACTCGCTGAGTGCTGGTGCTTTTTTTTCCATATCCTTCCCGTCGAAGAGAGAGTGTCCCCGCGCAATAACGACGACAAACGACCCGCTTTGCGGGCGGTAAAAGCACTCTATCGTGTCACTGCCGACGTCAGGAAAGAGGATTTCGCTTTGCGGTAATAAGGTGCGCTTATTACCCCACCAGCGTCAGTGGCCGGTTATCCACCGTGCGGCTGGCCATCAGCGACAGCAAAATCGCTTTGACCGCTTCGGCGGGCTGGGACAGCGGCAGATGGTCGGACATACAAAATGACAGCGCCGCCTGAATATTCGGTTTATCAATTTTCGCCATCCACGAATCCGAGGCTTTGAGCATCGCGCGGGCGGCGGATTCCGGCATGATCGTGCAGCCTAAACCCGCCGCCAGCGCGGCATTGAGGGTGGTTTGCGATTCGATTTCGCACTTCACGCGGTACGTCACAGCTTCATGGATAAACGCGTCGTCGATGACTTTTCGCATGATGTTGTAAATGCGCGGCAGGAACAGGTCATACTTTGCCACCTGCGCCAGACTGACGGATTTCAGCGGTTTGCTCAGCGCGTGCGGGCAGACGAAATACAACTCTTCTTTCATCAGCGGCATAAACCGTAATCCGTGAATTTCCCGGTTGCCGTAAATCACCGCCATGTCCATCCGGCCATTCATGATCAGCTCGCTGAGCGTGGTGCCGAAGTTTTCATTGAAATACAATACGATGCCCGGATATTGCCGGTGGACTTCTTCCAGCAGCGGCAATGCCAGTTGCTGTGCGGCGGTGCCCGGCGCAAGCCCGACAGAAACGCTGCCCGAAAGCGCCAGCGCCGAGCCGTCAATCGCGCTCTGGGCCTGATCGCACTGGCGCAAAATGGCCTGCGCGTGGATATACAAAATCTTGCCCGCTTCGGTCGGCGTCACGCCGCGTTTGGTGCGGATCAGCAGTTGCTGATTCACTTCGCCTTCCAGCGTCGCGAGTTGCTGGCTGAGCGCAGGCTGCGCAATGTGCAGGATATCTGCGGCCTGAGTGAGGCTACCCACATCGACAATCTTGATAAAATATTTAAGGCGGCGGAGATTCACGATGGCATCCTCATCACGGAAACAAGTGGTGTTATAAGTAATGTGTATGAAGCAAGATGAGTGCCAACACGCACTAACAGGCTGATTTATGTCCGATATCCGGTTTTCCTTCTGATTTACCCGCCGATTTATTCACTGTATAGCCGGATGTTTTCTGCCTTTGCGCAGCCTCCCGAATAATGAAAATCCCCGCCTGCACTGCGCCGGTGCAAATTGCCTGATTTGCGCGTTCAGCCATTGTTTTGTGTTATGTCACCACAACAAAGCGCTATTGGTCGGCGCGGTCCGTTCCTCATTACTCTTTCCCCTGAAGTGCCTCATCGCTGTCCGTCTTTTTACGTTCGATAAAAACAATGGAACCCCAGGACCATGCCTGATATCGCCGATCGCTTAAAAAATGTCTCTGTTTCTGCCTCCGTCGCCATGACGCAAAAGGCCCGTGACCTCGCAGCCGCAGGCGTGAACGTCATTGCGCTTTCTACCGGTGAACCGGATTTTCCGACGCCCCCTCACGCCACGGAAGCCGCCTACGCCGCTGCGCTCGGCGGTGATACCCGTTATCCGCCGACCGACGGAACCCCTGCGCTGCGGGCGGCCATTGCGCGTAAATTTCAGCGCGATAACAACCTGAATTACGACGTGAGCCAGATCCTCACCGCAGGCGGCGCGAAGCAAATTATTTTTAACGCGATGCTGGCGACGATTAATCCGGGCGATGAAGTGGTGATCCCGACGCCGTCGTGGATTAGCTATGCGGATATCGTCAAATTCGCGGGCGGTATTCCGGTGCCGGTGGCCTGCCCGGAAGAGAACAATTTCAAGCCGTATCCGCAGGACATCGACGCGGCGATTACGCCGAAAACCAAGTGGCTGCTGCTGAATTACCCGAGCAATCCGACCGGTTCCGTGGCAACCCGCCAGGAATTGCAGGCGATGGGCGAGGTGATGCTGCGCCATCCGGGCGTGTGGATCCTGACCGATGACATTTACGAACATCTGATTTATGACGACGTGACGTTTTATACGCTGGCCGAAGTGGAACCGCGTTTGCTCGATCGCGTGCTGACGGTCAACGGCGTGTCGAAAGCCTATTCCATGACCGGCTGGCGTTTAGGTTTTTGCGGCGGTCCGCAAGATCTGATTAAAGCCATGAGTAACGTGAACACGCAAAACAGCGGCGGCGTCACCACGCTCACGCAGGCGGCGGCGGTCGCGGTGCTTAACGGCCCGCAGGATTTACTGAAAGAGCGCGCCGAAATCTACCGCCAGCGCCGCGATTACGTGCTGGAGCGGTTAACGTCCGTGCATGAACTGCGCTGTCATAAACCGCAGGGCGCGTTCTATCTGTTCGTGAACATTGAAGGCTGCATCGGGAAAACCACCGCAGGCGGGCGTCACATCAATAGCGATGCCGATTTCGTGATGGCGCTGATCGAAGAAAAACACGTCGTCACCGTGCAGGGCGCGGCCTACGGCATGAGTCCGTATTTCCGCATTTCGTATGCGACCAGCATGGAAGTTTTGCAAGACGGCTGCGACCGGATAGCAGCGTTTTGTGCGGAGCTGAAGTCATAACGTCTGAGTCAGAACCATAAAAATCTATGGTCACCCCCGTTTTTGCAACGTTGATTTTGATTTATGATGGGCTTGCTTAAATCTATACGGCGTCTGATGGGCAACCTTACGTTGCCCGCGCCATGATGAAGTCCGCGCCTGCAGAACCTTAAAAAGCGGACGGCTTCAAAGAGCCATTTTTTATGTCAGGTTCATCCGCAGGTCGCTGTGCCGTTCATGTCATCAATAATCGGTCGTCGCAAAACCAGAAAGTCACTGCGTAATGCCTAAGAGCTAACAGTTCGTCCCTGTTGGCTCTTTTTATTGGATAAAAGCTGTGCGATGGGTTGTCACCGACCAGGCTATTCGGGCCAGTTTGTTGGCTAACCCGCAGGCCACTACGTTCGGG
>NZ_JBFUHK010000037.1:0-42800 GCF_056402435.1 Rahnella sp. P4_A8
GCTGAGTTATAACCTTATTCGTTACCAGATGATCAAGATGGCGTTCAGCCTGAAGGGAGATTATCTGCCTTATCAGCTGAGTTTTAGCGGTGCAGTGTCGGAGATATTACGGTTGTTAATCGGGCTGCCGTGGGCATCAGCGGGAGCCATCCCGGGTCATCTGAAGCATTTTTACAGCAACGCAGCGATGCTAAAGCTGCCCTCGAGGCGTGAGCGTGAATATGCGAGGGAAGTGAGAGAAAAAAGGTCGAAATATCCCTTAAAAAACAATGCCGGTCACCTTAAGTGACCGGCATTAGCCTCTTCAGGCGGTTTTTTTATGTCCTTATTTTCGCTTTGCAGGGCGCAGTCTTACGCCCCGGAAAGTGACTTTGCCATATTCTCTTTCTTCACCCGCGCTGTTTCATTCTGCGATTCCAGCACAATTCTCGCCAGCGGCGTGTCTTCGTGATAACGGGTTTTATCGTCCAGTTCTTTGGAATATTTATTGTATTTCCACCAGGCATAGCCGAGGAACAACACCAGTCCGCCGACGTTATAGAACACAATGGTGATAATACTGGCACCGGTCGGGAAGGTTGAGGCGATGAACCCGACGGTGAAAATCACAATCAGTGTACCGACGATAGTGATCCCCTGCATTCTGGAACCCATCTTAAAATCGCGCTCGACGCTGTCGTATTTCAGACGCAGATTCAGGTACGCCAGCATAATAAACAGCGGCGGCAGCATCGACGCGGCAGCGGTCATGTTAATCAGCGTATTCATTAAATCTTGCACGCTGTCTGAGCCTAATGTCGGAATTAACATCAGCGGGATAACGATAAGGAACTGGATCCACGCCGCGCGGGTCGGAACACCGTGTTTATTCAGACGAATAGTTTTCTCGCCAAAAATCCCCTTAGGAATCTCAGTAAAGAAGATTTTTACCGGCGCTGCCGTCCACATTAGTAATGAGCCAAACATGGCGGTGAAGGAAACCACGCCGACAAAGCGGTTCATCAGCACCGCCGGTAATCCAAAGTGTGCGGATAACCCTTCAAATACCTGCACCGTGCCGCCGGTAAAATGCAGCGCGGATTTGGCCACAAACACGTTAATCAGCAGCGAGGCGATGGAATACAGCACGCCGATCACCAGCCCGGAAATAATGATGACTTTCACGAAAGCACGGCTGCCGCCTTTGACGTCATTCACGTATACCGCGACCGATTCTGCGCCGCCTGCTGCCTGGAATATCCACGCAATAATGCCTAAGAATGCCCAGTTAAAATGCGGCGTCATCGCCTGAACATTAATCGGATCCGCCGGTTCTGCGCCGCCCATCAGCGCAGCACCCGCCAGCACGATATAAGAGAACGTCAGCAGCAGCATTAATGTCGAGGTGACGGAGGTCATCGGCCCGAGTAGTTTCGCACCGCTGTTGGAAATCATCGTGGAAAAGGCAAACAGACAGATGCTGATAATCGCGGTCGTGAAGGGCGTGAAAATATAATCGTGCCCTAAAAAGGCGTAAGACGCATAAGCGATAACGCGGGGAAGCAGCGCCGTGAAGAAAAACAAATTCACGAACCAGTAAGTATAGGCGGTCATAAACGCCCAGCGGCCGCCGAGGGCACTTTTCACCCAGGCATACACACCGGCTTCCGAACTCTTATTCAATGAGACAAATTCGGCGATGATCAGACAAAACGGAATAAAGTAGATGATGGTCGCCACCAGAAATACCGGTGCCGAGGCGATGCCTAACTGGATGTTATTGTTGATGACGTTATTGAAGCTAAAAACGGCGGCAAATGTCATGGATAACAATCCAAATTTGCCTATGGTATTTCGACTGGACCCGGCCATAAATACTCTCCAACTGCGATGTTTATAGGGTAAGTGGTTCTTGTTTTTTTATTATTTATTAACGAAATAACTCTCTTCGACGGTCACTTTTAAAATGACTTTTCTGACGTCTTTTTCCGGTCTGAACCGGTACGCTTCGTGGTTATCAAAAATGATCACGCGGCCTTTAGGTACCTTTATCGTTTCACCCTGACCGGTAAAAAATTCGCGATCCGTTTCATCGTCATAAGGCGACACGCGGTGCAGGGCAGATTTCGCAGAAAACTCGATTTCCTCCGTGCCTTCAAGGTAGTAATGCACATCGAAATAACGGCGGTGACCCTCGAATTCCGCCCGCTGTTTTTCGCTGCCGCTGGCGAGCCGGTAAACCAGCGAATCGCCGACGGAATGGAAAACACCGGGACGAATATTGTCCAGGTTATTAATGGCTTCCATGCAGCGCTGCCATTTTTTTCCGCTACGGTAGAGCCGCTGAAATTCGGTTAAACAGTCGAGAATAATCATCAGTTTTCCTCCCGGGGATGAAAGGTGAATTCCGCGAGCTGCTGGCTGTTGGTGCCATGCTGGCTGAACGGCACCATCGTGAAGCCGTAGCGGAATGCCGAGAAATAGACGCGATAAGAATCGAGCACTTCGGAACCCCAGGAATTGGAGCCCAGACCGGAAATTTTGTGATCGAGATTGAGGGTCAGGCAGCCGTCCGGCGTCAGTTCATCAATATGCTGCGCCTGTTGCAGCATCTGCGCACTGTATGGCCACAGGCTGAAATTGAGCGGCTGGCGTGGCTGAATGAAAATCCCTTTTCCAGCGTCATCGCACAGACTCAGCCAGCGCATATCCTGCCGGTTACCGTTGTCCTGCGGCATCGGGTAATTTTCAAATAAACGGCTCACCGGCTGCTGATAATGGCCGATGAGATTGGCCTGACAGCTGTCCTGATAGTTTTCATCCGGCCCGCGCCCGTAATATTCCACCTGCGTGAAACGACGGCTGACGCCAAAATCGAGGCCGATCTTCGGGATAATTGAATCGAAATTACCGTAAGGCGTGCCGGATAAATCGAGGGTGACGACGCCCTGAGGCGATATCTGCCAGCGATAAGTGCAGCGCATACCGAAATCGAAAACAGGCGGCGCAATGATGCTTTGCACTTCAATGACGACGTCGTCCTCCTGGCGCGCCCAGTGCATCTGCCGGAAATGCTGTTGCATGATATGCAGATGATGGGGCTGCCAGAGGCCTTCGAACTCCTGTTTATGGTTGTCGATGACCGGCTTAAAGAAATTGAGTTTCGGCGCACGGCCTGTGATCTCTTCGTCATCCACTTGCCAGCTTTGCAGTTCGCCGTCCAGACGGGAAAATGCCAGCCGGAAGCCCTCGCCGCTGACGATAAGCTGATGTTTTTGCTCATCACATAACAGCGTTGCGGACTTTTTCGGCGCAGGTTTCATGGCTGACGGGCGGGCTGCCTGCAACAGCATCTGATACTGTCCGAGCGGATGTTGCGCCTCGCTGTACACCGTCGGGCTGTTTTTGCGGATGCCAACATTCAGGAAAACTTCCTGACCGCTGGCGGGAAATTCTGGCAGCGCCAGCGTTTCGCCTTCGCCGGGTTGCAGGTGTGGCAGGGAAATTTCTCGGGTTTCGAGGCCGCGTCCGGCGACCTGAACGGTCAGCGACAGCGTGATGTCTTCCAGTGAGCTGAACCAGTAACGATTTTTGATGTGCAGCGCGCCGCCGCGGAGACTGACGCCGACCGGGCACAGCACCTGTTTATATTCGCGCAGGCCGGGGCCGGGCGTCTGGTCGGGGTAAATCAGCCCGTCCATGCAGAAGTTGTAGTTGTTTGGATAATCGCCGTAATCGCCGCCGTAGGTATAACGCATCTGGCCGTTTTCACCGGTTTCCAGCAATCCGTGATCGCACCATTCCCAGATGTAATGCCCCTGAAGGCTGTCATGGCGATTCAGAACGGCCTGATATTCGGCTAATCCGCCGGGACCGTTGCCCATTGCATGCGCGTATTCGCAGATGATGTGCGGTTTGGCGTGCGGGTATTCGCCGAACGCATTCATCATCTGTACGCGGGAATACATGGTGCTGATGACGTCGGTCACTTCGGCGTCGCGATCTTCTTCGTAGTGAACAAGACGCGTCGGATCGAGGGCTTTACAGTGTTTCGCCATGGCGCGGATATTGCAGCCATAACCGGATTCGTTGCCAAGCGACCACATAATGATCGACGGGTGGTTTTTTTGCGCCATGACGTGACGCCCGATACGCTCCACATAGGCGTGTTCCCAGTGCGGATCGTCGGAGATGCGGCTCAGATCGCCGACGTTCGCGAAACCGTGACTTTCCAGATCCGTTTCGGCCATCACGAATAATCCGTAGATATCGCACAACTCGTAAAAGCGAGGATCATTCGGGTAATGCGCGGTGCGCACCGCGTTAATATTGTGCTGTTTCATCAGGATGATATCGCGTTCCACCCGCGCCATATCAACCGCGCGCCCTTTGCGGTGATCGTGGTCGTGGCGGTTTACGCCGTGCAGCTTGAGATAACGTCCGTTGACGTAAAACAGCCCGTCGCGCACGCCGATGTCACGAAAGCCAACGCGCTGAGGTACCACCGAAATCATCTGTCCCGTGTCGTCATACAGCGTCAGCAACAGCTGATATAACTCAGGATGTTCCGCGTTCCACTGGCGCGGATGACTGACCGGAATGTCCAGGCGACAGCGCGTTTCATCGCCGATATTCAGGTTATCTGCTGATAACTGTGCCACGCAGACGCCATCGTCGAATAACTGCGCGTGCAGACGATAACCGCTGACGGGTTGGAGTAAATTACGCAGCACGGCATCAATATTGAGCACGGCGTCGCAGTAGTTTTCATCGAATGTGGTGACTACGGTGAAATCGTTAAGATGAACCGGATCCTGACCGATGAGATACACATCGCGGAAAATTCCCGCCATCCACCACATATCCTGATCTTCGATATATGTTGAATCCGCCCACTGTAAAACACGCACCGACAGCAGGTTTTCACCCGGTTTCACGCTGGCGCTGATATCGAACTCTGCGCACAGGCGGCTGCCTTTGCTGAATCCGACGTAGTGCCCGTTCACATACACCTCGAAATAGGTTTCCACGCCGTCAAATTTGATCAGCGTTTGTTTGCCTGTCCAGGCTGCATCGAGGGTAAAACGCTGCTGATACGCGCCGGTCGGGTTATTAGTGGGAACGTAAGGAACGTCGATCGGGAAGGGGAAACCTTCATCGGTATATTGCAGCTGGCCGTGGCCTTCCATCTGCCACATGCCGGGGACGGTGATGTGACCCCATGCAGTCATCGGCTGATTGTAGAATTCATCCGGGACTAACGCCGGGTGCTCGAAAAAGCGGAACTGCCAGCGGCCGCTGAGCAACTGAAAGCCGTGACTGGCTGCGCGATCGAAACGCAGCGCCGCCTGTGGATTTTCATAGCTGAAAAAGGAGGCGCGTGGCGGTAAACGGTTCTCCGACTGCTTCTCGATATTTTCCCAATTATTCACGTGATCTCTCCTGAGACGTGTTTCTATGGGAGAGAAGATAGTAAATATTTAGTAAAAATAACTAAAAAGTTTTACTGGTTGTCAGGGCGATCACAAAAAATAAAAAATCGGTTTGAGGATCATGCAGTTAAATTTTACCGGCGGGTAGTGTCCCGGAGTTGCAGCGATCCTGGCACAAATACCGACAGCGGCACGGTGCGTTCATCGCGCAGACGCTCGGTCAGCAGGTTGACCGCCTGTGCGCCCATGGTTTCGGAATGGATGCGAACGGTCGATAAAGAAGGGAACACAAAGCGGGCTGTCGGAATGTCATTAACGCTGATCAGCGCGATTTGCTCGGGGATTTTAACGCCGTGTTCCAGTAGCGCACGGGTCACGCCCAGCGCAATGGTATCGGTGGCAATCAGCAACGCCGGGGGATAAGGCGCATTTTGCTGCAACATTTTCCTGGCGCACTGATAGCCGGACTGGCTGGTGAAATTGCCGTACCAGATATCGTCCGGCTGGACGACGTTTTTCAGACGGCCATATTCCACAAAGGCCTGCTCGCGCTGATCCGGGAATTCAGGGTGATCGCGGCCGCCGATAAAGCCGATGCGCGAATAGCCCTGACCGATAAAGAAGTCGATGACCTTCTGGCTGATCTTAAATAAATCCACATTAACGCAGTCAGATTGCGGGTCTTCCATTACGCCATCAATGAAAACGACCGGCGTGGATTGTTGCGCGAGCTGCGTATGCAGTGCGGCCTGAGGTTGTCCGATAACCAGAAAACCGTCCGCCGGAGGCAGCGCTTTTTCGCCGGTAAAGTCATAGCCGGAAATCAGGGTGATACCCAGTTTTTCGCATTGTGTTTCAATGCCATAGCGCATGGAAAGATAATAAGGATCGTCTATTTCCAGCCCCTGCCGGTAAGTAAACAATGCGGCAAACGTCATGCGTTGCGTGGCATTGCGGCGGGAAGGCGAGACTTTGTATTCCAGGCGTTCCGCCGTTTCTAAAATCTTCTGGCGGGTCTGCGCTTTTACGCTCAGGCTCGGATCGTCATTGAGCACACGTGAAACCGTCGCAACGGATACGTTCGCGGCCTCAGCGATTTCCTTCAAAGTAGCCATCAGCGTCTCATCATCAGGTAAACCAAAGCCGTAGCTTAATGTGATCAGTGCCTTATGTACACCGCTCACCGGCCTTCCGGCCCGCAAAATCTCACTGTGACAGAGTTAACGCTTTACCTAATTTTAAGTATATTTTAGTAAAATATTTACTAGTATGCGTTTTACTTCTGCTTTCCTGTTCATAATAACCAAACAAAGAAGCGCATACCGATGAAGAACACATCATTAAATAAAATATTAGTACTTTTATTATTTTCCTTATCAATGAATTTGCGGGCGCAGGAACCGGTTGTCCCCGCCGAACATAATGAATCAGCACCACCGGAAATAACGCCGGTCAGCCGCGACGCCACTGCTTATCGCTTTTATGGCGAAATGGGCGGCGGCGGCAGCGTGTATTTAAATGGCAAAGATCAGCACAAATACAGCGACGGAACCTATATCGAAGGTGGTCTGGAAATAAAACACGGTAACTGGTTCGGGCTTATTTACGGCGAAGGCTGGACGGTACAGGCCGATCATCACGGAAACGCCTGGGTGCCTGATCACCGCTGGGGCGGATTCGAAGGCGGCTTAAACCGTTTTTACGGTGGTTATCGTACTGATCGGGGCACCGAATTTATCCTCAGTATGCGCAACGATTCCTCGCTGGATGACCTGCAATGGTGGGGCGATTTCACGCCGGAATACGGCTACGTGATCCCTAATACCCGCGATTTAACGCAGGCAGTGAAGGTGCAAAACCTGACCGGCAAGTTTCGTTACAGCCTGACCGCCGCACCGCAAAGCCGTGTTAATGAAAGTACTGCATTGCTCCATTTCGGAAAATACGACCGTTATTCAGATAAATACACCTATCAGGCGATGGTCAACGGCTACACGCAATATGATCTGATGGAAGGGCTGACGCTGCTCAACGGTCTGGAACTGACCGATGGCACCGGGCAGCTATTCCTCGCGGGTTTGCAGGGTAAAAATCTGGCAGGGCGCGTCTGGCATCACACCGGCAAAGGCGACAGCAGCCATTCCGGCCACGAATCAGGAATGATGGTCAGCGCCATGGTTGAAGCGGTCACCGGACTGTATTTATCCACCGCGTACAGTTATGCCGAACATTCGCGGGATACTACTTTCGATACCACCACGTCTTACGCACAGGCCGGTATCTGGTACGAATATTACGGCGGCCGGTTCGCGACCGCATTAGACAGCAAATTCTATATGAGCAATGACAATACCGGCGCCAGCAACTCGGTATTTCTTATGCAATATTTCTACTGGGGAAAATCATAATGAAAAAAATTAATCCGCACCGGCCGCTCAGTTTAATTATCTGTGCTGCTTTATTTATTTCTGCACACACACAGGCAGAAAACGCCGAGACTTTGCGGGCTGATTCGTTTAAAAACGTTATTAACCGTACCGGCGCGCCGCAATATATGCTCGATTATGATTTCGACGAGCATCAGCGTTTTAATCCTTTATTTGATGAGGGTGCCTGGCACGGGCATTTACTGCCGTCTGGCCCGCAAGGTATGGGCGGATTCCCTGGACCGGCGCTGCTGACCGAAGAATATATCAACTTTATGGCCGATAACTTTGACCGGCTGACGGTGTATAAAGCCGGACAAAAAGTCGCGCTGAGCATGACCGCTTACAGCATTCCCGGGGCGCTTATCCAGACGCTGACCGCGCCCGGCATCCGCATCGACATGACCCTGCGTTTCGCGACGTCCCGCACTTCTTTGCTGGAAACTAAAATCACCACGGATTCCCCGCTGGAACTGGTCTGGGACGGCGAACTGCTGGAAAAGCTCCGCGCTCAGGAAGGAAAACCGCCATCGGATAAAACCATCGGGCAGGAATATCCGGGGTATACGCGCCAGATCCTGCCGGTTGCTGACGGCCTGCGTGTGATTTTCGGCAAAGTGCGCGAGGCCTCAAGCCTGATGACCTCCGGCGAGTCCGAATATCAGATCCACAAATCCCTGCCGATGCAGATGACGGTTACAGGCCATCAGTTTACCGGCAAAGCCAAAATCGCCGGTTCCACCACGTTTTACACCACTTATTCGCATCTGCTGACGGCCGCTGAGGTTCAGAAAGAGCAGCCGAAAATCCAGGATATTCTGGCGCATCCCCAGCCTTATCTGGATGCCTCGCAAAAACGCTGGGAAGGCTACCTGAATGCCGGTCTGACAAACCCGAAAGCAACCAAAGATCAGGAACGTGTGGCGGTGAAAGCCATCGAAACATTAACCGCTAACTGGCGCGGGGCGGCAGGTGCGATGAAGTTTGATTCGGTGACGCCATCGGTGACTGGCCGCTGGTTCTCCGGCAATCAGACCTGGCCGTGGGACACCTGGAAACAAGCGTATGCGATGGCGCATTTCAATCCCGAGGTGGCGAAAAACAATATCCGCGCCGTGTTTGCCTTTCAGATCCCGCCCGGTGATCCGGTTCGTCCGTGGGATGCCGGTTTTGTACCTGATCTGATTGCCTATAACCCGGGTCCGGAACGTGGCGGCGATGGCACCAACTGGAATGAGCGCAACACGAAACCGAGTCTGGCGGCGTGGTCGGTGATGGAAATCTACAAAACGACCGGTGATAAACAATGGCTGGCGGAGATGTACCCTAAACTGGTCGCTTATCACGACTGGTGGCTGCACAACCGTGACCACAACCATAACGGCGTGCCGGAATATGGCGCCACGCGCGATAAAGCGCATAACACCGCTGACGGCAAAATGTTGTTTACCGTCAGGGAAGGGCAGAAAGAACAGACCGAATCCGGGCTGAAAAACTACGACCGCGTGGTGAAATCCGGTCAGTACGACAGCATCGAAATCCCGGCGCAGGTGGCGGCTTCGTGGGAATCGGGGCGGGATGATGCGGCGGCCTTCGGTTTTATCGATGCCGATCAGCTGGCGAAATACATCAAAAATGGCGGTAAAAAACAGGACTGGCAGGTCAAATTCGCCGAAAACCGTTCGGATGACGGAACGTTGCTGGGGTATTCGCTGTTACAGGAATCCGTCGATGAAGCCAGCTATATGTACAGCGACAACAAATACATGGCCGAAATCGCCGACATTTTGGGCAAGAAAACAGCCGCCGCAGATTTTCGCGCGAAAGCCGTCAAACTGGCCGGATACATCAACACCTGCATGTTCGACAGCCGCAGCGGCTTCTTCTATGACATCCGCATTGAAGACAAACCGCTGGCCAACGGCTGCGCGGGCAAACCAATCGTCGAACGCGGCAAAGGCCCGGAAGGCTGGTCACCGTTGTTTAACGGTGCAGCGACGCAGGCGCATGCCGACGCCGTGGTGAAAGTGATGAAAGATGTGCGCGAATTTAACACCTATGTGCCGCTGGGCACCGCCGCACTGACCAATCCGGCGTTCGGTGCAGACATTTACTGGCGCGGCAGGGTCTGGGTCGATCAGTTATATTTCGGCCTGAAAGGCATGGAGCAATACGGTTACCGCGAAGATGCTGTGAAAATGGCACAGGCCTTCTTTGATCACGCCGATGGTCTGATTTCGGATGCACCTATCCGGGAAAACTACAATCCGCTCAACGGCCAGCAGCAGGGCGCACCAAACTTCTCATGGAGTGCG
This sequence comes from Rahnella sp. P4_A8, assembly GCF_056402435.1. Taxonomy (NCBI): domain Bacteria; kingdom Pseudomonadati; phylum Pseudomonadota; class Gammaproteobacteria; order Enterobacterales; family Yersiniaceae; genus Rahnella; species Rahnella sp. P4_A8. The sequence continues at coordinate 10,153 of NZ_JBFUHK010000037.1, forward strand.
GCGCATCTTTACATGCTGTACAACGACTTTTTCGGCCAGGGGAAATGAGACGGTAAGGGCTGAATTTCAGGCACAAAAAAACCGCTTCAGAGAGCGGTTTTTTTGTTGGGTGATTCAGTTAGCGCTAAATCAACCCAGTTTCACGCTTTAATAATAAGCGGGATCAGGCAACCCAAACGCCACTAACTTACACCAGGGGTGGGAAGGCAGCAAGTTTAAATTCTATACACATATCCTTATTGTTTTTATGGTCTTGGTAGTAGCATCTGCGCGGGGCTAGTTTGCCCGTTTAGCGACGGGTCACCGGGCTTGAAATTAGCACTTGAGTACCGCGCGGACAGGCAACCCAAACACTGCTTGTCCTTCTCCAGTCGGTCCCGGTGCTTATTGGTGAAACGCGGTTGTAAAAGGCCGCATCAATGAATAAGTGTATTTATGCACTGATCGTTGTACTGGGTTCTTTGATGACAACTGCTGGTGATGGATGGAACGTTAATGTTTCTCATATCAACATCAATGTCAGCACGGGCCCGGGTTTGTAGCAGTAGAGAAACCGCCCTTCGGGGCGGTTTTTTTATCTCAGGCTTTACGCCCTAATCCCCAGCACACCAGCCCCGCCACCAGCAGCGACGGAATTGTCGCGCCGATATCCGGCAGCAGATTTGCCATCAGATGATAAACCACAATGCCGGTAATCCAGGCTGCGAGGGAACGTATATTCAGGTCTTTTTGTGTCTGCCTGCGCAGAACAAAATGATGCGTCAGCACCACACCAAACAGCGGCGCAAACACGGAGCCAATCAGCAGCAGGAAGTTTTCGTATTGCGTCAGCGGAACGGCCCATGCGATCAGCGTACACAGCAGGCCGATACCCAGCGTCAGTTTACCCACGCTGACCGGCAGGGAAGTCCCCGCCGACACCGCCGCTGAGTGAATATCCGCAAAGGCATTTTCATGCTCATCCACCAGAATCAGTAACAGCGGAATACCCAGTGCGATCCCGGAAAGCGCCAGCAGCAGCGCATTGGCATCGGTCGAGGTGCTGACAAACGCCAGCGTATACGCCACGCCGAGCGCCATCATCCACACGCTGCCGAGGAAATATCCGCAGGCCGTTCCCCAGAAGTTTTGCCGCGCAGATTTGCCGAAACGGGTGTAATCCGACACCAGTGGCAGCCACGAAAATGCCATCGACACCACAATATCGCAGGCCAGCGCGAACGGCATCGAACCGTCCCCGGCTTTATGCCACAGTGTGGATAAATCGGCGTGCAGGAACAGATAACCGGTCAGCCACGCACAGCTCGCCAGCAACAGCCAGATCCCCCAGCGGCGCAGTACCAGGCGGATAAACGCCAGCGGCCCGCTGGCCGCCAGCAAGGTGGCAACGACGCCGAAAATAAACGTCCAGAGGGTCGGATTCGCCCAAAAACTGCCGTCGCCCCAGGCGCGTTTTGCCAGCAGACTGGCCGCATCGCGCATCACCACAATTTCGAACGCGCCCCAGCCGATCAACTGGATCAGATTGAACAGCACCGGCAGTGCCACGCCGCGTTTGCCGAGGCTGAGCCTCAGCGACGCCATCGACGACATGCCCGTCTGCCCGCCGATCACCCCGACCAGTGCCAGCAGCGCAACGCCGACGGCAGACCCCAACACAATGGCTGCCAGCGAGCCCGCCAGCCCGAGGCCCGGAGCCAGAATGGCACCGGCCTGCAATACCATCAGACCCATACCGAGCGAGAACCACAGCGAGAATAAATCAGACCAGCCCAGCACCCGTGATTTTTCCGGCACAGACGCCTGAGGCGAATAAATACTATTATCTTTCATGAGGTTAATTTCGTGGCTAAAGCGAAGGTCTGTTATAGCATATTGCGGTGAGATTCTGATGAAGGGCGGAGGGGAAGCGCACTTTCCGGCGGGCAGCCTGGGGATTTCAGGCACAAAAAAGCCGCTTCAGAGAGCGGTTTTTTATATCGTATCCTCTCACTTCGAATGGATCACAATCATCCCCAATTTTTCCAGCAAATGACTCTGCTGCCAGTCGTCGATTTTCACGCCATCGAGATCGACTTTACGGATATTCAGCTCACCCAGATCGGAGTTCGTCAGGTCGCAATGGGTAATGTTGACGTTATTCCAGTCGAACTCGGTGAATTCGCCGCCGGAAAGGTCGGAGCCGCTGAAGTTTGCGCCCTGCACGTTCGCGCCGGTCCAGCGGTTTTCCCATAACTCGCATTTCTCCAGAATGACTTTGCTGAAGTTCGCGTAGCTGAAGTTATTTTTGGTCATGAAGGCGCTGCAAAACCAGGTGCGCGAGGTGATCATATTCATAAAACTCGCGCCGCTGAAATCTGCGCCAGTGGCTTTGCATTCACGGATTTCACAACCCAGTGCCTGAATGTTTTTGAAATCAGCCATCGTCAGATCACAGCGTTTAAAGCTGGCATCCTGCAATTTTGCATGCTGGAAAGAGCAGCCTTTTTGTTCCCCATCATCGTAAAACAGACAATCGACGAACGCCGTTTCTGACAGATCGGTGCTGTCAAAACGGCAGCGGTAAAAGCGGCAGTTCTCCAGTGTCTCGCCGGTAAACTGCTTCACGCTAAAACGCTGGTCACTGAACGTCTGGTCTTTGATCATCGGAACCTCTGTCATCTTTTATGCCCTGCTAAGGCCGGTATCCTGACAGAAAAGTTTTATCGAAAATATGGAATCCGCCTCGTAATAACACGATTTACCTACGTTTGCCTTTTGCCGGATCGCTGAGTGAGGTCTATTCTCAATGACTTAACGGAGCACTTCTCTCACTCAGATAAGGAAGACTGGAATGCGTTTGTCATCTCTCTTTTTGGCAACCAGCCTGGCTGTCAGCCAGTTTGCAGGGGCTGCGGAAACCGCACAGCCCGCCACTCAGGAGCACGTCATGAATCACGCTATTAATGCCGATAACCCATTTCTGAAACCCAGCACGCTGGAATACCAGGCGCCGCAATTTAATCTCTATAAAGACAGCGATTATGAACCGGCGATCCTCGAAGGCATCCGCCAGAAACTGGCTGAAGTCGATAAAATCGCCAGCGACAGCGCGCCGCCAACCTTTGAAAATACTTATGTGGCCCTGGAAAAATCCGGCGTCATGCTGCAACGCGTGCAAAACGTTTTTGGCGCGATGACCGGCGCGAATACCAACGATACGCTGCAAAAAATTGACGAAGATACCTCGCCAAAACTGGCGGCGATGGATGACAGCATTCATCTCAACAGCAAGCTGTTTGCGCGGCTGAAAGCGGTCTATGACCAGCGCAGCAGCCTGAAAATTTCCCCCGAATCACAGCGCCTGATTGAGGTGACTTTTAAGGATTTCGAGCTGTCAGGTGCCAATCTTTCGGATGCGGATAAAGACAAACTCAAAGCGCTGAATCAACAGGCGGCAACGCTCAGCACGCAGTTCACTAATAAATTGCTGGCCGCCACCAAAGCGGGCGGGCTGACGGTGAAAGATAAAGCGCAGCTTGCCGGGCTGAGTGACGCCGAATTATCGGCAGCCGCGCAGGCCGCCAAAGACCGCAAGCTGGATAATGCCTGGCTTCTGGTTTTGCAAAACACCACGCAGCAGCCGTTGTTACAGTCACTGGATGACCGCGACACGCGCCAGGCACTGTATGAGGCCTCAATCAATCGCGCTGAAAAAGGCGATGCCAACGACACCCGTGAGCTGATTGCGAAGCTGGCAAAGGTCCGCGCGCAGCAGGCTCAGGTGCTGGGTTTCCCGAGTTATGCCGCGTGGAAACTGGAAGATCAGATGGCGAAAACGCCGCAGGCTGCACTGGATTTCATGCACAAAATTGTGCCAGCCGCGACCGCCCGCGCGCAGCGTGAAGCGCAGGATATTCAGGCAGAAATCGATAAACAGAAGGGCGGCTTCAAAGTGACTGCCTGGGACTGGCAGCACTACGCCCAGCAGGTTCGCAAAGAGAAATATGATCTGGACGACGCGCAGATCAAACCCTATTTCGAGCTGAATAATGTGCTGGAAAACGGCGTGTTTTATGCCGCTAACTTGCTGTATGGCATCACCTTTAAAGAACGCAAAGACCTGCCGGTTTACAATCCTGATGTGCGGGTTTTTGAGGTGTTCGATAAAGACGGTAAATCGATGGCGCTGTTCTACGCCGATTATTATCAGCGCGATAATAAAGGCGGCGGCGCATGGATGAGCAACTACGTCGATCAGTCGAAATTGCTGGGTACGAAACCGGTGATTTACAACGTGGCGAATTTCCAGAAACCGGCGGCGGGGCAACCGGCGCTGCTGTCGTGGGACGACGTTATCACTATGTTCCACGAATTTGGTCACACGCTGCATGGCCTGTTTGCCGATCAGGAATATCCGGGTCTTTCCGGTACTGCGACGCCGCGTGATTTTGTCGAATTCCCGTCGCAGTTTAACGAGCACTGGGCGAGTGATACGAAAGTGTTTACTCACTTCGCCAAACATTATCAGACCGGTGAAGTGATGCCGCAGGCCTTGCAGGACAAAATCGAGAAGGCCAGTAAGTTCAACAAAGGCTATGACATGACCGAACTGCTGGCGGCTGCGTTACTGGATATGCACTGGCACAGCCTGAGCGCGGACGCACCGCAGCAGGATGTTGATAAGTTTGAAGCGGAGTCGCTGGCGAAAGATAAAGTGAATCTGGCGTATGTGCCGCCGCGCTACCGTTCCAGCTATTTCCAGCACATCTGGGGTAACGGCTATGCCGCCGGGTATTACGCCTATCTGTGGACCGAAATGCTGGCCGATGATGCCTTTGCCGGTATCACTGAGCAGGGTGGGCTGACGCGGGAGAACGGTCAGAAATTCCGTGATCAGATCCTCTCACGCGGTAACAGCGAAGATCTGGAAAAACTCTACGAAACCTGGCGTGGCAAGGCTCCGTCAATTGAGCCGATGCTGAAAAACCGCGGACTGGAGGAGTAAAAATAGCCGTGCCCGGTATCACGCCGGGCACGGACACTCTTGCTGTGAATATTTAAAATCAACGCCCGAAAAACGTCGCTTCTCCCGCTGAAATTCCCCTATGCTTTTCCCCATGTTTCCGGTCTGCGAGTGAAATCATGCTGTTCGATTTACCTGACGATGATGTGCTTTATGCTGCGCTGATTGCCCGTGATCCGGCCTATGACGGCTTTGCTTTTGTCGGCGTCAAAAGCACCGGTATTTTTTGCCGCCTGACCTGCCCGGCACGAAAACCGAAGCGCGAGAACTCGGTATTTTATCCGTCGATGGTCAGCGCGATGGAAGCCGGATTCCGGCCCTGTAAACGCTGCCGGCCGCTGATGCAGGGCGGAGAAAAAGACCCGCTGGTGCTGAAATTGCTGGCCGCGCTGGAAAACGAGCCAGGCAAAAAGTGGAGCGAGGGCGATGTGCAGGCGATGAACGTTGATCCTTCCACCGTCCGCCGCGCCTTTAAACGACAGTTTGGCATCACTTTTCTGGAAATGGCGCGCTTACGCAGAATCGGCAAGGGTGTCGATGCGCTGGCCGGAGGAGAGCCGGTAATTGATGCCCAACTGGATGCAAGTTTTGAATCCGGCAGCGGATTTCGAGCGGCGATCACCCGTCAAATCGGGCTGAACCCGAGCCAGGCCAGAAAGCATCAGTTTCTGAAGGCTGACTGGCTGGATACGCCGATCGGTTCCATGCTGGCGATCGCCAGCCACGACGCACTGTATCTGCTGGAGTTTATTGATCGTCCGGCATTACCTAATGAAATTGAGCGGCTGAAACAACTGACGTCCTCTGAAATTATTTTTGGACGAACGCCGCTGATTGATCAGCTCGAACTGGAACTGGCGGCGTATTTCGCGGGTGAAAAGCACACATTTATCACGCCACTGGCGGAATTCGGTTCATTGTTTACCCGTAAAGTCTGGGATGCGCTCAGGGCTATTCCGGCGGGTGAACTGCGCAGTTACTCCGCGCTGGCGGCGGATATCGGGCAGGCCACGGCTTCCCGCGCAGTCGCCCGTGCCAACGGGGCTAACCAGATTTCAATCCTGATCCCTTGTCATCGCGTCATTGGTGCTGATGGTTCGCTGACCGGTTACGGCGGCGGATTATGGCGCAAGCGGTGGCTGATTGAACACGAACGAAGAATGGCGTTGAGCCGCTAAACGAGGAGCAGGGTATGAATCAGCAAAGTCGGGCACTGGCATTTTCACAACTTCACCAGAAGCACAATCCGGTCATTTTATACAACATCTGGGATGCGGGCAGCGCGCTGGCGGTGGCGCAGTCGGGGGCAAAAGCCATCGCTACCGGAAGCTGGTCGTGTGCGGCGGCGCAGGGGTATCAGGATGGCGAAGCCATGCCTTTTTCCAGCCTGTTACGGACGGTGCAACGCATTGCCTCTGTGATCAGTCTGCCGCTCACGGTGGATTTCGAGACCGGTTATGGTGCGGATCGCCGCGACAACCTGAGCGCACTTTTGCAGGCGGGTGTCGTGGGTATTAATGTTGAGGATCAGCAAATCGGATTATCCGCGCTGAACGGCGTCCGTGAACAATGCGAGATTCTGAACTCGCTTCGTCAGGTGGCGGAAAATCAGGGAATGGCGTTATTTATCAATGCGCGCACCGATGTCTTTTTACAGGAACCCGACGCCACGCGGCATCCGGTGCTGATGGCGGAAGCTAAAAAGCGGCTGACTGCCTATAAGGATGCGGGAGCCAGCGGTTTTTTTGCCCCCGGTTTGAGTGACCTGACACTGATTGCCGAACTCTGTGAGGTATCAGCGCTGCCGGTGAACATTATGGCCAGCAATCTGACACCACCGCTGGCTGATCTCACTGCGGCGGGTGTCAGCCGGATAAGCTATGGCCCGCATCCTTATATCGGGCTGATGGAAACCCTTAAACAGCACGCGGCTGTGCTGTATTAGCCGCCAGACGGTGCCCCATCCAGAAGAACAGCAGACCGCCAACCGAGGCGGCAATCAGCGCGATAAACATCACCGGCGGGGCGGTGTAACTGAGCAGAAAACCACACATGACCGGGTTTATCGCGCCACCCAGATTGCTCAGGTTCTGCATGCCGTAATAGCTGCCCTTCATATTTTCCGGCGCGATAAAGTCGATAAACATGTATTCCACCGGGATAACAATCAGTTCGCCAAAGCTGAAAATCGCCATCGCGATCACCCAAAGCAACACCGATTGTCCGGCGGTCATAAAGCCGATCAGGCCGATGATGAAGAAAATCGTGCCGAGAAGCAGCCATTTCAGCAGGCTGTTTTGTTTCATCCGGCTGCTTAATACGTACTGGAAGGTGATAACAATCACGGCGTTGGTGATCATCACCGCGCCGATGATTTTGTACGCAAAAGCGGCGTTTGAGACCAGAATCAGGTACTGCGAGAGATAACCGGCGAATTGCCCGAACACCACCGAACCCAGCGTGCTGCCCAGCGTGAAGTAAATCAGACGACGGTCATGGGCCAGAATGCTCAGTGTCTGGCGAAGGTTCGGTTTTGGCAGGGGTTTCTGTTCCTGTTCTGTTTGCGGCGGTTTATGCGGGATATTGCGCAATCCCCAGGTCAGGGAAATCACGGTACCGAGCGCCAGTACGCCGGAAATCACGAACGGCAGCAGCGGGCTGAAACCCGCCAGCCACACGCCCAGCGACGAGCCCACCGCCCAGCCGACATTCACCAGCGTGTAATTCATCGAAAATGCCTTCACCCTTTTTTCTACCGGCAACCAGCTGGCGATACAGGCTTTGAGCGTGATGCTGAGCAGGGCGTAAGCGGCATTGAGCAGCGCCAGTACCAGCAGCACGCCGGTCACATTCGGCAGAAACGGCAACAGTAAAAAGCTCAGCCCGAACAGGCTGATGGAGACGGTAATCAGCGTCCGGTGATTGAATTTATCCACCAGATAGCCGCCGTAAAGACTACTGAGAATCCCGATTGCCAGGCTGGCACCGAGAATGATCCCGACGCTTTTGGGCAGCAGATGATAGTGCTCAGTCAGATAAATAGTGATAAACGGCAGTGTGACGCCACGTCCGATAGTGAGTACTAACGAACTGGCTAACAGCGCAAGAATTAATGGCGGCATTCCCTTCATGTTGAATGGCATTCCCTGATTAACAGCAACATTTTCGTTACATCATAAAGGAGTCTGCACAGTATTTTTCATTACAAAAAAGAGGGATTTAAGAGAGTTGCACGGGATAACCCGCGCAGGTCGTGGCCCGGCTTATAACTTCTGCGGCGCAACGCCGTGGAAGAATCATGAACCTGCTTCTGCAGGTTCATGAAATTATCCTTAGCTCTTCAGTTATAACTCTGGGCTGTTTTATTAAGATGCTCAGTGAACTTGTAGATATCATCCAGGGAATCTATCGGATGCCGGGTCTCATTTTTTTCTGCATCAAACAGCCCAATATAAAATTGCGTGCGATTAAAATGGAGGCGACAAATAGGTTTCCTGTTGTTGTCATCAATGAGAATACCAAAATAGCTTTTGGTATCCCTTGGCGTGATGCGTTTCGCATCGACAATGGTTCTTATGATTGACTTGACGATGTGGAATCCTTCCAGTTCTTCCTCGGAGGTAACAATCTGATCCGTTTCAGGTGTATTTATAATTGCTGGTGCAGTACTGGATTCTTCTTCGATTTCTTTCACCGGCAAATTCTGCGCCGTGCCGCTGAGTGCTGATTTAAGTCTTTCGTTTACCTGATCATTTAACAACTGGCTCGCGGCTTTACGGGTAAGAGTATTAAATTGCTCACGTACTTTTTGTGTGAGGATTCCGTCATAAACACGCGAGGCAAAAAATTTAACGAAATCTTCTTCAGGATTAGTGAATTGAGCAAGAAATATCTTCTTAATCTGGCTGACGTATTTCAGTTCACCTGCCGCATTAACAATGGATTCCACGTCGAAAGCTGATTTGGTAAGCTTGATCAGCTCCGGAACAAGATTTTCATCTAAATCAAGCAGATCTAGCTCAAAAAAAGGTTTCTCATCCATCTTGTTGGGTGCGTCGAGATCAGTAAAAAACTTATACACCTGCCCGTTAGTCAGAATGGATATTCGCGCGTTTGTGACATGAAAATATCGGAATAATTGAGAGGCATGGTTAACATTGAGGGATTCGCCGATTTTTTTACATTCCACAAGGATTTGAATTTCCCCGCTTTTAAGAATTGCGTAATCTATTTTTTCGCCTTTTTTGGTACCCACATCACAGATAAATTCTGGAATAACCTCCGTTGGGTCAAAGACATCATATCCAAGGATCTTATTAATAAATGGCATAACAAATGCGTTTTTCGTGGCTTCTTCAGTTTGAATCAATGGCGACTGTTGCTTAATTTTTATGGCCAAACTGTTTAATTGTTCAAGGATTTCCATATATACCTCTATTATTTTTAAATCACTGCTGTGTGATATTTATTTATAGGGAATATAGGGAGATAACACCAGATGAAAAATTGCGGCATTGATCACTTATTTGGTGAAATGCCGACGATAAACAAGAAATAATAGTCAATAGCTTACGGCTTCTGCGGCGCAACGCCGTGGAACAGCAAAAGGGCGACGTGTTTACGCAACATATCGGGGGAAATGGGTGACGCGCCTTCCCGTCTCATTTTCATTGAGGCCATCGGGAACAGCGTCAGACCGAACAGGGAAATGAACAGCAATGCCGGATTGAGATCCGGATTCAGTTTTCCTTCGGCCTGCCAGCGGGTAATGCATTCCTGTACGATTTTGCGGTTTTTGTCGCCGTTACGTTCTTCCATGCGTTTTTTCAGCATACCGCTTTCGCTGATGACTTCCCGCACCCACAGCGGTGCCACCCACGGGTATTTTTCTGCCGCATCAATCATGCACTGCGCCATATTAGTGATCGCCAGAAGCGGATCGTCGGCATGTGTTTGGAAAATATCAGTAAATCCGGCACGGACTGGCTGAAAACGTTCGTCGATCATCACGTCCAGCAGTTGTTCGCGGGTCTTGAAATAGTAATGCAGCATGGCAGTAGTGACGCCTGCTTCTTTGGCGATCATGCTCAGCGGCGTTTCGGCGATGCCGTATTGGGCAAACAGTTTCAGGGCGGCGTCCAGCAGCAGTTCACGCTTATCCGCTCCGGATTTTGCACTGCGCGGACGACCCGGACGACGCACGGGCGTGTTGGCTTCGTTTTGATCCTTTTGTGCGGATCCTGGCGTTTCTGAGATTTTTCTGTCTGCCATAAGGAGGGCGATCCATTGACCAGATGAATTTGATGCTTCAATATTAATTATACAGTTAATTAATTACAAGTCAGGATGTCATTCATGACGACAATAAATTCGGCACAGAGCGAGGTGGCGGAACAGAAGCCTTCGATAAAGCTGCTGTTCTCCGCGCTGATGCTGGTGATGCTGCTGGCCGCACTCGACCAGACGATTGTGTCCACCGCGCTGCCGACTATCGTCAGCGAGCTCGGTGGCCTGGATCAGCTTTCGTGGGTGGTGACCTCTTATCTGCTGGCCTCCACCATTGTGGTGCCGCTGTACGGTAAGTTTGGTGATCTGCTCGGTCGCAAAATCGTGCTGCAAACGGCGATTATCGTGTTCCTGCTCGGTTCGGTATTGTGCGGGCTGGCGCAGAACATGACGCAACTGATTCTGATGCGCGCCCTGCAGGGGCTGGGCGGCGGCGGGCTGATGGTGGTCAGTATGGCGGCGGTCGGCGATGTCATTCCGCCGTCCGAGCGTGGGAAATATCAGGGGCTGTTCGGCGGGGTATTTGGTCTGGCGACCGTCATCGGGCCGCTGATCGGTGGTTTTCTGGTTGAGCATATTTCCTGGCGCTGGATTTTCTACATCAATCTGCCGCTGGGGATTTTCGCCCTGCTGGTGATTGGCGTGGCGCTGAAATCGCAGACTGCACGCATCCGCCATGAAATCGATTTTCTCGGCGCGGGGTATCTCGCGGCGGCGCTGACCTGCATCATCTTGTTCACCAGCGAAGGTGGCACGGTGTATCAGTGGTCGGATCCGCAACTGTGGTGCATTCTGGCGTTCGGGCTGGTGACCCTTGGTGGCTTTATTTATGAAGAAACGCTGGCGGCCGAGCCGATCATTCCGCTGGGTCTGTTCCGCGACCGCACCTTCCTGCTCAGTTGCGCAATCAGTTTTATTATCGGCATGTCACTGATGGGGTCGATGACCTTCCTGCCGCTGTATCTGCAGGTGGTGAAAGGCTCGTCGCCGTCAGAAGCGGGGATGCAACTGCTGCCGCTGATGGGCGCATTGCTGTTCAGTTCGATCGTCAGCGGGCGTCTGATCAGCCGTATTGGCCGTTATCGTATTTTTCCGATTATCGGCACCTTACTGAGTTTCGCCGGTATGGTGCTGCTGGGCTTTCTGAAAGTCAGCACGCCGGTACATATGCTGTATCTCTACATCGGCGTGCTCGGTTTCGGCCTGGGGATGGTGATGCAGGTGCTGGTGCTGGCGGTACAAAACTCGGTATCGATGAAACAAATGGGCGTGGCGACCTCCGGTGTGACACTGTTCCGCTCGATTGGTGGTTCCATCGGCGTGGCAATGTTTGGGGCGATTTTCACCCACGTTCTGCGTGATCAACTGGTGGCGCTGATCCCCGAAGGCACGGTGCTTCCCCGCTCACTCAGCGCGCAGGCGGTGCAGGAATTACCGGCCGCCATCCGCGCTGATTATTTGCAGGCATTTGGCTCGGCGCTGCACTCGGTGTATCTGATTGCCGCGTGCGTGATGGTGCTGGCGTTTGTCCTGTCGCTGCTGCAAAAAGATGCGGTGCTGAAGAAATAACCGGCCGCAATCCCGGCGATTTGCACTAAGCTTTCCCCTTTACGGCGTTGAAATGGCATGGAAACCAGCAACGCCGGCAGGGATATCATAAAGGGGATCGCTATGCTGTTTCGCCGTTTCGAGCGAATGATCGACATCTTCCGTGAGGCACCGGCTGCTGAACCGCCGGATCAGGTTCTGCCTTTCTATCTTTATTATCTGCGTCAGGTCTGGCCGAGTTTCGCCGTTTTACTGGTGGTGGGACTGATCGGTGCGCTGATTGAGGTTTCGCTGTTCAGCTATCTCAGCCAGATTATCGACCTGACCAAAGACACACCGCCGGGCAGTTTTTTCACCGACCATATGGGCGAGCTTTTATGGATGGCGGCGGTGGCGATGATCCTGCGGCCGGTGTTTATCGGGTTGCATGATTTGCTGGTTCACCAGGCTATCAGTCCCGGCATGACCAGCATGATCCGCTGGCAGAATCATAAGTATGTCCTCAAACAGAGCCTGAACTTTTTCCAGAGCGATTTCGCCGGGCGCATTGCCCAGCGCATTATGCAGACCGGTAACTCGTTGCGCGATTCGGCGGTGCAGGCGGTGGACGCCATCTGGCATGTGGTGATTTACGCCGCCAGTGCGCTGTTCCTGTTTGCCGAGGCGGACTGGCGGCTGATGATCCCGCTGATTATCTGGATCTTCGGTTACGGCGTTTGCCTGCGTTATTTCGTGCCGCGTGTGAAACAACGCTCGGTGCAGTCATCGGAAGCGCGCTCAAAACTGATGGGCTGCATCGTCGACGGTTACACCAACATCACGACGCTGAAACTGTTTGCGCATACCGATCTCGAGCAAAAATACGCGCGCGAAGCGATTAGCGAACAGACCGAGAAAACCCAACTGGCAGGGCGTCTGGTCACCGGCATGGACGTGTCGGTCACCACGCTGAACGGGTTGCTGATTGTCAGCACCACCGGTCTTGCCTTGTGGTTGTGGACCCAGTCGCTGATAAGCGTCGGGGCTATCGCGCTGGCGACGGGTCTGGTTATTCGTATTGTGAATATGTCCGGCTGGATCATGTGGGTGGTGAACGGTATTTTCGAAAATATCGGCATGGTGCAGGACGGCCTGCACACCATTGCGCGGCCATTGACGGTAACGGATATCCCGCAGGCGAAAGCGCTGAAAGTCGATCAGGGGGCGATCCACTTTGATCACATTCAGTTTAATTACGGCAAAGAGAATTCCGGAGAAGGCGGCAGGGTGATCCCCAATCTGGATCTGGCAATCCGTCCCGGCGAGAAGATCGGCCTGATCGGGCCTTCCGGCGCGGGGAAATCCACGCTGGTGAATCTGCTGCTGCGTCTGTATGACATCGACAGCGGTCGCATTCTGATTGATCAGCAAAATATTGCCGACGTCACGCAGGAAAGCCTGCGCGCACAAATCGGTATGATTACCCAGGACACCTCGCTGCTGCATCGTTCCATCCGCGACAACCTGCTGTACGGCAGGCCGGGCGCGACGGAAGAGGAGTTGCAACTGGCAATTCGTCAGGCGCGTGCCGATGAATTCATTCCGCAACTTTATGATTCGCTGGGCCGTACCGGGCTGGATGCGCATGTCGGTGAGCGCGGCGTCAAACTTTCCGGCGGCCAGCGTCAGCGTATTGCGATTGCCCGCGTATTACTGAAAAACGCACCGATCCTGATCATGGATGAAGCCACGTCGGCGCTGGATTCCGAAGTGGAAGCGGCGATTCAGGAAAGTCTGGAGACGCTGATGGGCGGTAAAACGGTGATTGCCATTGCGCACCGCTTATCGACGATTGCCAAAATGGACCGCCTGGTGGTGCTGGAAAAAGGGCAGATTGTTGAGACGGGCAATCACGCCGAGCTGCTGGCGCACGGCGGGCTTTATGCGCGCTTGTGGCAACACCAGACCGGTGGATTTGTCGGCATGGATTAGGGCCCGAACTTAACAGCCGTCGTGCCGGTAGGGCAGCACTTCGCGGGCTTCGTCCGCCCAGCGCTGCACGGCGGCACGCTCTTCCACTAAAAAATCTTCCACGGCGTCACGCAAACCCGGATGACGTAAATAGTGCCATGAGTCGGTGATCACCGGCTCAAAGCCGCGCAGCAGTTTGTGTTCGCCCTGTGCGCCCGCATCAAACCGTTTGAGGCCGCTGGCAATCGCGTATTCCATTCCCTGATAAAAACAGGTTTCAAAATGCAGCCGGTCGAATTCCGCCACGCATCCCCAGTAGCGGCCATAAAACGTATCACCGCTGATTAAACTGAACGCCATGGCGACATCACGGCCGTTTTGCTGCGCGAATACCACGCGGATCGCCTCCGGCATTCTTTCCGCCAGCAGGCTGAAAAATGYGCGGGTCAGATACGGTGACTGGCCGCGTACCGCATAGGTATTGCTGTAGCAGGCATAAACGAAATCCCATTGTGCTTCAGTCACCTGCGCGCCTTTCAGCCAGACAAAATCAATGCCCTGCGCGGCCACCTGTTCGCGCTCTTTGCGAAACTGTTTGCGCTTGCGTGAGGTGAGTGCGTCGAGGTAATCCTGAAAATCGCGATAACCGCGGTTCTGCCAGTGATATTGCAGGCCCTGCCGGTGCTGCCAGACCGCTTCACCGCCGATCAGCCGGTTGGCGCGCTCATCGGTAAAATTGATGTGTGCGCCGGTCAGGCCATTTTCTTGCAGAAAATCCGGCAGTGCCTGCAACAGACTGATCGCAGCAGATTCATCGCCCAGCAGCCGTGCGCCGGTCACCGGGCTGAACGGCACCGCACCCAGCCATTTCGGGTAATAGGCAATACCTGAACGCTGGCAGGCATCCGCCCAGCCCTGATCAAACACGTATTCGCCGTAAGAATGGCGTTTGCGATAGCCGGGAATGGCGGCGCGGATTTCCCCGTTTTCCTGCCAGAGAAGATGCTGCGGATGCCAGCCGGAATGCGGCCCGAGGCTGCCGCTGTCTTCCAGCGCGGATAAAAATGCATAGCTGAGGAAAGGCTGCTGCGCAGGCACCAGCGCATCCCACTGTGCGGCTGGCAAATCAGCCAGACGGTTTAACGTGATAACAGGCATCAATTATTCTCGCTGTGGCGTAAAAGAGAAATCAGTTAACTGTCGTGCAGGCAGGGGGATATTACGGCAGAGGTTAGGATAACAATATAATAAGTCTTAAGTCGCTGATTTATCATCCGGAACATTATTTAAAAATGTTCCGGATGTTTTATTTAACGGGCAATTAACTGGCGCGTACTTCCGGGTTATCGGACAGCGAAATAAAGGCTCCGCTTTTCGCATCAAAGGCTTCGATGCAACCCGATTCAATATCATACACCCAGCCGTGCAAGGTAATTTCCCCTTTCGCCAGGGCGACCGCTACGCAAGGATGCGTGCGCAGGTTACTCAGCTGGGCCACGACGTTCTGGTGCACCATACCGTTGACGCGTGCCTCAGGGTTTGCGTGTTCGACGGATTCATTGATGGCTTTTGCGGCATCGGAATAACGCAGCCAGTGTGCGACCGCTGGCATATGATCCAGACAGGTGCAGTTGGCAATCGCGCTCATTGCGCCGCAGTTGGAGTGCCCGCAGATGACGATATCTTTTACGCCCAGCGCCATGACGGCGTACTCCACCGTGGCGGAAACGCCGCCCGGTTCCGGCCCGAATGGCGGCACAATATTACCGGCATTACGGATAACAAACAGTTCGCCCGGTTCACGCTGCGTGACTAATTCCGGCACTAACCGGCTGTCAGAACAGGATATAAACAAGGTCTTAGGATTTTGGTTTAACGCCAGTTCTTTGAATAACTTAGAACGCTGTGGAAACGCCTCTTTCTGGAATCTGAGGAAACCTTCAATGACATCTTTCATAGGGGAATTCCATGTATTTCAATGCCAGTGAGTCTGCCACGAAAAAAAAGTCAGATCAATCAGACACAATATCAACACTATTTACAGGGAAATAAGCAGGCACAAAATAATATCATTTACCGGCGATAAGAATTTCACATTCTGTTTTTTTAATGCCATACCTTTATCTCAGCATTATTCGTCCCCATATTTCCTCTACCCCCTCAGTGAAGGAGTCTGTATGACAATCGAATACGCTATTTTCGGTGGCGGCTGTTTCTGGTGTACAGAAGCGGTGTTCAAAGACGTCATTGGCGTGGAGTCGGTGGAAAGTGTCTACACTGGCGGGCGTCGCCCGAACCCAAATTATGAGCAGGTCTGTACCGGCACGACCGGTCATGCGGAAGCCATCCGCGTGGGGTTTGACCCGGAAAAACTGACTTACGGCGATTTGCTGGATATTCACTTTGTGACGCACGATCCGACCCAGCTTAACCGCCAGGGAAATGACGTCGGCACGCAATACCGTTCGGCGATTTTCCCGGCCAATGAACAGCAAAAAGCAGAGGCGGAAGCGGCGATACTGCGCGCGCAGCACGATCACAGTGATCCGATTGTGACCAGCATCGAACCACTCGGCGAAGTGTATGTGGCCGAAGGCTATCACCAGAATTACTGGGATGGTGCGGGGCAGCAGAACCGTTATTGCATGGCGGTGATCCCACCGAAACTGCAAAAGTTGCGCAAGAGTTTTGCGCAGCGGACGAAATCGTTACAGCAGTAAAAACATCCTTATCCGTTGCTCAGCCAGCACATTAATGCGTGCTGGCTGACGACGATTCATCTCCGCCTGTTATTCTTCCGGCAACACTCCCCCTTTTGCCCAATGTGATTTCGGTATTTCAGTGATCACTACATCCACACTTTCAGGTTTACATTTCAGGGTTTCTGCTGCCAGGCGGGTCACTTCGCGGACAAAGTCACGTTTTTGTTCGGGGGTACGGCCAGGAAACATTTCCAGACGGATCATCGGCATAGTAAATCCTTAGTGATTAGGCCCTCACGGCGGGGGCAGCCTCTATTCTACGTAAGGATTGGGAAGAATAAAGACGTGCAAAACAAAAGCCAGAACCTCTGTTCTGGCTTTTAATTGCTTCAGAATCCGTAGCGGATTGCATCCTTACTTTGCTGCATCAGCGCATCGATTTTTTCGGAAAATCGCTCCAGCCCTTTGCCGTCACCGGCTTCAGAGCACTGCCGCCGTCGCGCATTGTAGGCTTTCATCAGCTGTGCCTGTGCAAAACCCGGCTTGCCGTAACAGGCCATGCTTTGCTCCCAGCAGGCAATGGCCGCGTCCAGATCCTGCTGTTCCTGATACTGTTTTCCCAGCTCATTCAGCGCTTTCGCCGACTCCTGCGGCGGCAATTGCTGCGCCAGAATTTGCTCAATGCGTGTGTCCATAACCATGACCTCCGGCTTGCTTAGTGGAAGAAGTTGAGAATATGGCCGAATACCAGCCCGACGCTGATCACGTCTGAGTCACTGAACGTCACGTTCGAGAAGCCGAACTTGCCCAGCAGCGGCAGCAACAGCGCAGGCAGCAGGGTGATAAACAGGCCGTGGAAGATACCGCCGATAATCGCGCCGCGTCGTCCGCCGACTGCATTGCCGAAGATTCCCGCCGTGCCGCCTGCGAAGAAGTTGGTCAGCATGCCCGGTAAAATCATCGCCAGCCCGAGACTCGGGAACAGGAACATACCGATGATGGAGCCAATGGTGGTAGAGATGAAACCGATAATGACGGCGTTCGGTGCGTACGGGAAAAGCACCGGACAATCGAGTGCCGGAATGGCATTCGGGACGATGCGCAGGGCGATGCCGCGAAATGCCGGTACGATTTCCGCCAGCAACAGGCGCACACCCGACAGCAGAACGTAAACACCGACCACAAACTGAATGGATTGCAGGAACGAATAGACCAGATAATTAACGCTGTTGGCGTAAGGCGCGACGACTTCCGGGCCCGCGGCAATCGCCGGGATCAGGTAAATCGGGATCATCACCACCATCATCGACAGGTAGGTGTCCTGCAGGAACGAGAAAGATTGCGGCAGCTCGAAATCTTCGGTGCTTTTACTGACATCGCCGGTGATTTTCGCCACGCCTGCCTGCACGATATAGCCGATGGTGCAAAAATGGCCGAGTGCAATATCATCGGACCCGGTGATTTTACGCACAATCGGCTGAGCCAGCACCGGCATCCCGACGGCCATGACGCCCGCAATAATGCCGCCAGTCAGGATCAGTTCCGTGCCGCGCAAGCCGCCCATATAACCGATAACGGAACACACTGTGGCCATCCACAGCGATGCTTGTCCGGTGAGAAAGATATATTTGAAACGGGTCAGGCGGGCAATCAGGATATTAACGATAAACGCCAGAACCATAATTAATGCGGTTTCACGGCCGAGAGTTTGTTGTGCGATACCGGCAATAGAACCGACGTCGGTAACAATCCCGCGCATGTGAAACCCTTTCTGGAATATTTCACCCAGAAAGGTCAGGGCATTAACAATAATGCTGGCCCCGGAAAGCAGAACCAGAAAACCCAGCAGCGTTTTTAATGTACCGGTAATGATCTGGCCGGTGCTTTTCTTTAATGCGATCAGACCAATCATGGCGATCAGTGAGATTAAAATTGATGCCTGGCCTAATACATCATTGACAATAAAGTGAAGGAAAGACATAAGCGTCCCCTGTAGAGTTCACGGTAATTGTTTTATCGATTTATAAGTATTGTGAATTGAGTGGGTCTGTTATTAAGTGGCCAGGTGACCCATCTCCTGAAGAATAGGCGTCAGCTTGCTCTTTATTTCATTTTTATCGACCAGTCTTTTCAGGTAAATAATATTGGCGTTGATGGTGTAATGCTGGAATTGCGATCTGAAATTTTCGCCGGTCATAATAATGTCGGCTCTTGAAGAAGTGGCGCTTGAAATATCACAATGTGATAAATCGGCTTCCACACCCAGATCCTTCAGTGCCGCTTCGATACTCATTTCACAGGCAAAACTGCTGCCCAGACCCGCACCGCATACCGCCAGGATTGATAGCTTTTTCATCATTTTTCCTTACGTTCTTTGTAGGTGTTCATAAAGGGTTATGTTTATCTTTTTCACTTCACGTCTAAAACTGTCGGATAATCTCTAATGCTTCCTGCTTGWTTTTACTGCGTTTTAATCGTTCCGCTGCCTCGTCATCGCAGAACAGATGGGAAAGGCTGGCAATCATTTCGATGTGTGAATGGCTGTCCACCGCGGCCAGCGCGAAGATAACGTAAACCGGATCATTATCTTCACTGCCAAACTCAACGCCTTCTGAAACAATGACCAAAGACAGTGCCGTTCGGTTAACCCCTTCTTCCGGCCGGGCGTGCGGCATCGCAATACCTTCGCCCAAAACATAATAAGGCCCGATTTCCCGGTGCATATCATATATAGCCTGAAGATAACGACTTTCCGCTGCGCCCGAATCAATTAATGGTTGCACGGCAAATGCCACGGCACTTTTCCAGTCATCTATTTTGCTAATGATTTGCGTGTTATTTTCATTAATCCAGTCGCTTAACATAATACCTCTTCATATGAATAGGGTCTTTTCTCAGTATGATATTTAATTAAAATAAAAACTGTGATCTATCCAATCCTATTAGCCATCAATGAAAGATAATAATTTCAAAAGACCTGAAAGAATGAATGATAGTAGAGGTTTAACAAGGTCCTGATATCAGAATTAACTTACTTTTTCAGTAAATGAATATTTCCTCCGGTCAGTATTTATTGAATTTGCGTATTGAATGAATTGATTATCCACGCATGAATATCAACAATATTTACAGGCTTATTTTGGCCGATAACATTCTGGTCAACAGAATAAACTGGTCCCGGGGTTATTGGTCGTGCTTTTCCTGCGAGAATTTTTAATTCGGGGATATATTCTGCCCCGACATGTCCCGGTAAACGTTCGCCCAGCCGTGAGGAAAATCGTTCGGCCGCCAGTTCAGCATCAATCTGGCACCAGATTTCCACAACCTGCGATATGCCCGCCCGTTGCAGATAATCCTGCAACACCTCTTTGGGCTGAAAACCAAACCAGGCATCGACAATAAAGGTGCTGCCTTCGGGCGCGCCGCCGATGATGTCCCAGATAACCTGATAACTTGCCAGCCCGAGTACGCGGTTAAAAGGGCGGTCAACATTCTCTAATCGCTGAAGAAACGGATTTTTAATGCCATCAAGCGACAGTTGCAGCCAGCCGCTGTATGCAGAAAGCTCAACGGCGAGCCGGCTTTTACCTGACGCCGGGATCCCGTTCACCAGGATGACGCGTTTGCCGGTTGAGCCATTTCGTGAGGCATTTCTGTTTTCAGACATGTTCCACCTGTTGTGTCTGGTTGTGTGACGGTGCATGGAAATACTGTTCAATGACGGCCTGAAGTTCGTTCAGACGCGGTACCGCCAGCGATTCAAGACGGGATTTCGTCGCGTTGCGGTCCAGTGAGATGCAGTCTTTCCACAATGAACGACCTGCGATAACGCCTGATGCGCCTTCGCTCATGGCATCTGCCACTTGTTTGAGGAAGGTGGAATGGTCAACCCCGGCAGAAAGTACGGCCCACGGCACGTTGCCAGCGAGTTTTGTGATGTCAGCACAGGCTTGTTTTGAGCCAGGATAAGGCAGTTTCAGCACCTTCGCGCCGCACTCCAGACAAATCTTGGTGCCGCCATAAATCAGAGACGGGACTTTTTCTTTATATTCTTCCTCGGTTTCGTTGTCGAGTTTATAGGTCAGAAACTCCACCACCAGCAGCAGGTCTTCGCGGGCGAAATCCTCAATGCTCTGGCGCAGAATATCAATGTTATGACGGTTTGCTGCTTCCTGGTCTGAACGCAGATACACCATGATTTTGCCGCCGGTCGCACCGAGTTCACGCACACGACGTGCATCGACATTCTCCACCAGCCGTGACAGGCGGTAGCCTTCCGGCGAACTGTCCCAGCCCGACGCATCCAGGCCAATCAGCAGCGCGGTGTCGCGGGCAATAATGCCGTTGTCCACCAGTTGCGGAACGGCACAGACCGGATCGACCAGTACGCAGGAGGCTTTGCTGGCAAGATATTGCGTGATGTCGGCTTTAATCAGCCCGAGTTCGTGTTCTGAAATGGCAGATTGCTGTTGCGGGTCGCTGGCGAGCAGGCTGCGCATGGCACCGCGCTGATCACAGGCGATCACCAGCATCGCGCCATTTTTGCCGCAAATCTGCTGGTAGCTGCGTAGTTCTGAGGTAGACATCTTTGACATGGAACTCTCCTTTGCGTGAAATTTATTACAGATTAAAAAATCTCGATTACACTGGACGTTCTGTCTTTCCCCCCTGAAAAAACGGGGCGGAAAATCGCGTAACATGCCGTATTACAAGGGTTGAAGCCCGATCCGGCACATTGCATTTTTACAGGTGTTGCGCAATAATCCCTCAATCGACGATTTGAGTGTAATTCATTACTGAAAGGAATTTCAAGCTGAAAGAGCCAATTTTGCAAGATATTGCAGCAACGCGTGCCATGATGCATCTGGTGGCGAAGCTGCATTACGAGTCTGATATGTCTCAGGTGGAGATTGCACGCAAGCTGGATGTGTCGACGGCAACCATTTCCCGGTTGTTGAATAAAGCCCGCGCGGCGGGGATTGTGCGCATCGAAGTGGTGGGATTATCGTCACCGGAAGACATGACGGCAGACCTGATAAAACGTCTCGGGCTGAAACATGCGTATGTTGTGGATGCACCGCCGGGCAATGTGCTCGGCGCGCTGGCGACGCCGCTGGCTTCTCTTTTACAGGAAGCCGGTTTAGGCGCGGGATCGGTGCTCGGCATCGGCTGGGGAAGAGCAGTGCGCGAAGTCACGCTGGCCGGTATGCCCCGTCTGCCGGGGATCATGACCGTGGCGCTCAACGGCGGGATGCAACAATCTGCGCCGCATTTTCAGATAACCGAGTTCGTGCGCCGTGCGGCGGAACAGATGGAAGGCACACCGTATTTTCTTCATGCCCCTTATCTTTCTTCGGCGGAACTGCGTGATGCATTTCTCTCGGACCCGAGCGTGCAGGAAATCATTTCACTGTGGGACAAACTCGATGCGGCGATTGTCGGTGTGGGTCTGACGCATACCCCGAAACCGAGTGAATCCACTACCGCGACGCCCGGTGAGCAGGCATTGAGCGATGCCGCAGGCGATGTGCTGCGCCATTACTTCACGGGAACCGGAGAGTTATTGCACTGGGAAGGCGAGGAGCGAATGATTGCGGCCTCGGTTGAACAGCTACGCCATACGCCGCTGACTATCGGCGTGGCGGCAACGCCGGAAAAAGCGGCAGGGATTATCGGTGCCGTGCGTTCAGGCATGATTAATTCATTAGTGACTGACGTGAATACCGCACAGGCGATTCTGGATAAACTGCCGGTGGTCTGACGCCTGCTTGCTTAAAAGTAGTGCTTAAAAAATATGCTTAAAAGAAAAAGGCATTCCTTTGCGGGAATGCCTTTTCGTTTCTGCATCTATGCTATCACACCGCACCGTCGGAAATGCCGTGCCCTGATGAGCACTGCAGTTTCCCCGTAGTATGATTGATTTTCTTGTTGAACGTTTGGATGCAGGGAAGGTGGTTTGAAAATTAAAGCTACCAATAATCCTAATCGTGATTGAGGAGCATTCCGTTTTATCCAGAAATGTTAATTGATATTTGAGGATCTCGCGGGATTTCTGAAAAATAAATAATGATATATGTCAATTTTCACAAATTATTTATCCATTAAGACATCGTTACAACGACGAATTATTTTCTTTTACGCATAAAAAAGAAAGGTTTTTTTCATTTTTATTAATTTAACTTATTGATTTTATTTTGTTTTTATTTGATGTGGTGTTTGCTAAATGATCATTTCAGTAAAAGTGGGTGTTCCACGGGGTACTTTGCTGGGAAAATAATGTGTTCTAGCAGTAAAACCCTACAGGATAATCCCCATGAATAAGCCTTGCTTAATGTCTTTGACTCTCATTGCGTTAATCGCATTGACTGCTTGTAGCACTAAAAATAATGTGGCTACGATAAAAGAGGTATCAGTAAATAAAAGCTCGAATAATACGTGCGTTAATGAATTCAAAGCATTACAACGTCTCTCTCCTCACGATTTTGATCTATATCAGAAGCAGTTTAATCAACTGACAAAATCTTATGATATCTATAAAACCAATAAAGGTTTGATAAATAAAGATGCTCAGGAGATCCTGAACATAGAGCTGGATTCTAAATTAAAACTTATCTGCGCAAGAGTTAAAGGGGCGGCCTTTAAGAGCATGGACGAGCGCTCTCAGGAAGTGAATAAAATATGATGGCGCGAGTGAAGTCTTTCTTCTTAATTCTGCTCCTGATCAATATACAGGGAGCCCATGCTGAAGAACCGGTGGATGCTAACCTGGGTCTTTTGGATCAGTTGCAGAGTGAAAATTTAATTTCTGCTCCAGAACCGTCTGTTTTTGCGGAAAAAGATAAGACTTCCTCTCCGCTGATCCAGCCTCCAAAAAATATCGTCGTGCCGAAAGCCCTTGTTGAAAAACCGGTAGCGCAAAAACCGCGACCTAAACCGACGCCAGCGCCAGTCAGGAAAGCCACTAAAGCGCTTCAGCCTGCGAGCACTCAGTCTGCACCTGCGGTGCCTGCTACTGCGAATGTCAGCGACACCCAGAAAAAGGCCAATGAGCAGCTCAAAAAATCCCTTGAGACAGCAAAATCCACGGCAGAAAAATCCCGTGATCAATACGCGGCTTTGCAAAAATCTTATGCGGATACACAAAAAGAAAATCAACAACTCCAAACGCAGATCGCGGCGTTAAAAGCCAAACCTGTGGTCATCCCGCCGTCGGCAGATCAAAAACTTGCGCAGAAAAAAACGCAGGATGAACTGAAAAAACTGCAAAATTCGCTGAAAAATACACAACAAGAAAACCAACAGATTACCACTCAGTTGCAGAAGCTAAAGAGCAGCCAGAAACATGCTGAAAGTCTGACGGAAAAACTTTCCGTGGCGCAGACGGCGACAAAAAAATACCAGGACGAAGTGGCAGATATTCAGCAATCTTTGAAAAAGACTATGGGTGAAAATGCCCGGTTGAAAGCACAGTTAACCGCATTCAAAACCAGTCAGGACGGCTCAGTCAAAAAATCCTCCGAACAGGTAGCTGCCTCTCAATTGGCGACTAAAAAAGCCCAGAAAGAATTCGCTGCTCTGGAGGCGAGCTTTAAAAAATTAAGCAGTGAGAATACACAGCTCAAAACGCAACTCGATACCGTGAAAAAGCAATCCTCGGCACGCATCGAACAACTGGTCTCATCCGAACACGCTAACGGTAAATCTCTGGCAGAATTCGYAGTGCTGAATGCGACATTACAGCAGGCGACAGAAGAAAATCATAAGCTTAAAACGCAGTTTGAGACACTACAAAAGCAGTCGACTGCACAGGCCGATAAATTGCAGGCTTTACAAAGCACGGGCAATAAATCTCAGGCTAATGTGGTTGAGTTGCAGACGACGGCAAAACAAGCTGCTGCTGAAAATGTTCAACTGAAAACGCAGCTGGCCAGCCTGCAAAAGCAAGGCGCGAGCCAGAATGAAAAAATAGCGTTCGCTGTCGAGGCCAATAACAAATCCCTCAATGAAAATCAGCTACTGCAAAAGTCCCTTAAACAGGCCACTGATGAGAATGCGCAATTGAAATCGCAGCTTGCAGACTTGCAGAAACAGGATGCTGTACGTAATGACAAACTGTCAGTTTCAGATGCTGTGAATAAGAAATCTCAGGCTGACTACGTGGCTCTGCAGAAAACCCTCAAACAGGCGACCGATGAAAATGCCGGGTTGAAAAACCAACTGGCGGCATCGCAAAAAGAAACTGCTGCGCAGACCGGAAAATTGTCAGTGTCAGAGACGGCGGTTAAAAAATCTCAGGCCGACTATGTCGCTCTGCAGAAAATCCTGAAACAGGCCGCTGATGAGAATGCGCAAATGAAAACTCAATTGGCAGACTTGCAAAAACAGGGCACCGCACAGAATGGCAAACTGTCCGTGTATGAGGCGACCATCAAAAAGTCACAGGCTGACTATCTGGTCTTGCAGAAAAGCGTGAAACAGGCCGCTGATGAGAATGCGCAAATGAAAACCCAACTGGCAGAGTTGCAGAAACAAGGCGCGGCACAAAATGAAAAGTTGTCCGTTTCACAAGCCGCCAATAAGAAATCTCAGGCAGGTTATCTGGCCTTGCAGAAAACCCTGAAACAAGCCACGGATGATAAAGCGCAACTGAGTATTCAACTGGCAGATTTGCAGAAACAGAGCGCAGCGCAGGCGGAAAAACTGGTGGCGTCTGAGGCCGCGAACAAAAAGTCGCAAAGTGATTATCAGGCGTCACAAACGGCATTATCAAAATCTTCTGAGGATGTGAAACGTCTGACAGCCCAGCTCAGCGAGAGTCAGCTGGCGGCGACCAAAGTCACTGAAGAAAAAAATAAGCTGACAGCGGAACTGGATAAAACGAAGAAAGACCTCGCCTCACACAGTATTGCTGCCGTGACGCAATCTGGCGGAGAGTYGATCAGTGATGCAGAACTTAAAACGTTGCAGGCGAAAGAAAGCAAGAAAACCGGGCGTTCTTATTCTGTCGGGTATTTGCTGGGGCAGGCCGCGAATTCAAAAATCGAGCAGGTGGTATCCGCCGGTGAGAAAATTGATCGCAATGTGATTGTTAAAGGCTTTGTTGACCGGATGAATGAGCTGTCCAGCATGTCGACTGAAGACATGCGGGAGTCGCTGAACAGTCTGGACAGTGATATCCGCTCTCGTCAGGAAAAGCAAAAAACGTCAAATGTAGAGAATAACCAGAAAATCCTCGATAAAGCGGGCAAGGCTAAAGGCGCGGTGAAAGCCAAATCTGGCTTTATTTACCAGATTACTAAGCCAGGTTCTGCACCTAAAGTGACGATGGATAAGGGCATTCGTTTGCAGATTATTGAGACGTTGGGCGACGGTAAAGTCATTGCCAGCGAAAAAGACAATAATGTGATCAGCGCGTCCGTAACGGAAATCCCTGCAGTGCTTCAGGAAGTCGTGCTGAAGCTGGGTTTGCAAGGCGAAGCGACACTGTATATTCCACCTGAACTGGCGTATGGCAAAGACGGCATTCCGGGTAAAATTCCGCCGAATTCACTTTCCATCATGAATATCAAAATATTAGGTATAAAAGACAAGTAAGAGTGGCCGCATAAAAAAAGGCAGGCGATCGTCAGATCACCTGCCTGTTTTATTTCTGCGGCCTGATTTATTTTCCGCTCAGGAATGCCAGCAAATCGTCGTTCAGTTGATCCTGATGCGTGACGGCAAAACCGTGCGGTGCGCCTTCATAGATTTTCAGTTCTGCATTTTTAATCATTTCTGCCGCCAGCTTGCCGGTGGCTTCGAACGGCACTATCTGATCCGCGCTGCCGTGAATAACCAGCGTCGGCACGGTAATTTTCGCCATATCCGGGCGGAAATCTGTTTCAGAGAAGGCCGTGACACAATCGACGGTGCCTTTCAGCGACGCCATCAGCGCGATGTTCAGCGTCTGGGTCATCACGCCGTCGGAAACGGTCATCCCCTGGTTAGTGCCGTAGAACGGCGTCGCAAAGTCGCTGATGAACTGTGCGCGGTCTTTCAGTAAACCGGCCCGGATGCCGTCAAATACTGATTTATCCACGCCCTGCGGATGATCATCCGTTTTAATAAACAGCGGGGTGACCGCGCCGAGCAATACCAGGCTGGTGACGCGTTCTGAACCGTAACGGCTAATGTAGCGGGTGACGTCGCCGCCGCCCATCGAGAAGCCGACCAGCGTAACGTCGTGCAGGTCGAGATGTTCAATCAGATCGTTGATGTCAGAGGCGAAAGTGTCGTAGTTGTAACCTTCCCATGGCTGCTCTGAACGGCCAAAACCACGACGGTCAAAAGCGATAACGCGGTAGCCGCGATCGGCCAGGAAATTCATCTGGCTGTCCCACATATCGGCATCCAGCGGCCAGCCGTGGCTGAATAACACCGGCTTACCTTTGCCCCAGTCTTTAAAATAAATTTGAGTGCCGTCTTGGGTATTGAATGTGCTCATTTTTATATTTCCTCAGCGGTTATTTGCAGGTTTTAAACAGGTTGTGTGTTGTGTTGCAAACAACATTAGGCATGGCAGGGAAATATTGATAATGGGTTATTTTTGACAAGTCGTTAAAAGATTTTGTTGCTTCTATCAGTCTGAAAGTAATAGGGATTTAAGACGGTATAGAGAGGGGAATGCCTGTCAAAAAAATCTGAACAAGTTGCCAAATTCTTTCCGCTATCCGCTTTTGATGTCCTGACCTATTGTTAATTCCAGCAGCACAACAACACAACGTGAAATACAAACACACAACCCAACAATGCACTCTTAGAGGAAATGAAAATGTCTAAATTCGATCTGCTGGACCCACAGAACTCCACCCTGATTTTCATCGACCATCAGCCACAAATGTCATTCGGCGTTGCGAATATCGATCGCCAGCAGCTTAAAAATAATACGGTCGCTCTCGCTAAAGCGGGCAAAGTTTTTAACGTGCCGGTGATTTACACCTCGGTTGAAACGGAAAGCTTCAGCGGCTATATCTGGCCGGAATTACTGGCGGTACATCCGGATGTGAAACCGATTGAGCGTACCTCAATGAACTCCTGGGAAGACGCGGCATTCGTGAAAGCCGTTGAAGCCACAGGCCGTAAGAAACTGATTATCTCGGCCCTGTGGACTGAAGTGTGTCTGACATTCCCGGCACTGATGGCGCTGAAAGAAGGGTATGAAGTGTATGTGGTGACCGACACTTCCGGCGGCACCAGCGTGGATGCACACGAACGTTCCATTGACCGTATGGTGCAGGCCGGTGCGGTGCCGGTGACCTGGCAGCAGGTTCTGCTCGAATACCAGCGCGACTGGTCACGCAAAGAGACTTACGACGATGTGATGAATCTGGTTCGCGAGCACAGCGGTGCGTACGGTATGGGCGTCGATTATGCCTATACCATGGTGCACAAAGCCCCTCAGCGCAAAGCGTAACCTTCTTCATTTATCCATTAAGCCGGAACCGTGCTCAGGCGGGTTCCGGCAGGAGAGACATCATGCGTCATGCCCCTGTTTCCCGCCTGTCGGCACCTGTTATCCCTTTCGCGGTTATCCGCTGGTTGGCCCTGCTGGCCTTGTGTGCCGCGTATCTGCAGGGCGGTATCGTCAAACTGTTCGATTTTCCTGGCGCGATTGCCGAGATGCAGCATTTCGGCTTATCGCCCGCCGCGCCCATGGCTGCGGCCGTGATTGTGCTGGAACTGGGCGCTTCAGCGCTGATTCTTTCCGGGCGCTTTCGCTGGGCTGGCGCGCTGGCGCTGGCACTGTTCACTTTCAGCGCCAACTTTATGGCGAATGCGTACTGGCAGGTTTCCGGCCATGAACGCGCCATGATGATGAACGGTTTCTTCGAGCACATCGGGCTGGTCGGCGCTTTTATCTATGTCGCCTGGAATGACCTTAAGGAGCGGGCATGAGCCAGAATAATGTTGCGGCCGGCGGCGCTTTTTCGCCGCTCAAACAGGGGCTGTTTGCCACGATTTGGGTGGCAACCATTCTCGGCAATACCGGCAGTTTTATGCGTGATGTGGCCAGCTCATGGTTAGTCACCGGGCTTTCATCAAACCCTGCGGCGGTGGCGCTGATGCAAACCGCAGCAACGTTGCCGATTTTTTTGCTGGCGATCCCCGCGGGTGTGCTGTCCGATATTCTTGACCGTCGCCGCCTGCTGATTTTTGTTCAGTTGTTACTGGCGGGCGTCAGCGGAACCTTGCTTCTGTTGTCGCACAATAATTTGCTGACCGTGGAATATCTGGTCGCGCTGACCTTTATCGGCGGTATCGGTGCGGCGCTGATGGGGCCAGCCTGGCAGGCGATTGTGCCGGAACTGGTGCCCCGTTCTGATTTGCGAAATGCCGTTGCCCTGAACTCGCTTGGGATTAATATTGCCCGCGCAGTAGGGCCTGCGGGCGGTGGCTTACTGTTAGCCAGTCTCGGTGCCGGTGCGGCTTATGGCGCAGATGTCATGAGCTATGTTTTTGTGATTGGCGCATTACTGTGGTGGAAGCGTCCGGTCAAAGCGAAAAATGAGTTATCAGAACACTTTCTTGGCGCGTTCCGTGCCGGGCTGCGATATGTCAAAGCCAGCCGGGAACTTCATCGTGTGCTGCTGCGTGCCGCGATTTACTTCGCTTTCGCCAGTGCGATCTGGGCGATGTTGCCGCTGATTGCCCGCAATATGCTGCACGGTACCGCCGGATTTTACGGCATTCTGCTCGGCGCGGTGGGCGTCGGTGCGATTTGCGGTGCACTGTTGCTGCCCCGTTTACGTCAGAAACTGAGTGTTGACGGGCTGGTGTTGCTTTCCGCCTTACTGTCCGCCGCCGTGATGTTGCTGCTGGCGACGTCACCGGCAAAATGGCTGGCCGTGGTGCTGATGGTGGTATTAGGGATTGGCTGGATTATCGCGCTGACATCCATGAACGGCGTGGCGCAGGCGGTGCTGCCTGACTGGGTACGTGGCCGCGGGCTGGCGGTGTACCTGATGGTATTTAACGGCGCTATGGCGGCGGGCAGCCTGTTCTGGGGGTTAATCGCACAGGAAACCGGTCTGGTCGGGGCGTTATTACTCGCCGGTACCGGCCTGGTTATCGCCGCGCTGGTATGCTGGCGGCTGAAACTGCCCGCAGGCGAGGCGGATTTACAGCCTGCCGGTCACTGGGAAAATCCGGTCGTCGAAGGCGATGTGCAGGGCGACCGCGGTCCGGTGATGATCCAGATTGAATACATGATTGCACAAGAAGATCGCCCGGCGTTTCTGGCGGAAATTCGGAAACTTTCGCTGGCGCGTCGCCGTGACGGTGCTTATGCGTGGGGGATCACCGAACACAGCGATGACCCGTCGCGTCTGGTGGAATGGTTCCTGGTGGAGTCCTGGCATGAGCATTTGCGTCAGCATCAGCGTGTGTCACATGCCGATGCCGATTTACAAAGCGAAGTGACGCGTTATCACCGTGGCGAAAATAAACCTCAGGTGCATCATTATCTGTCGGTGCGTTAGTCGCCGTAAAAAGCCGCATTGTGCGGCTTTTTGTTTTTCAGGCCTGGCTGTACACCGCCGCAATGCCCTCGAAATCCTGTAAATTTTCGCGCCACCACATGGCAGCGTTGCCGGTCGCGTTTTCGTTCCAGGCCATAAAAGCCTGATCGCGGCGGGTTTCGGTATCCAGACGACGTTCAACCAGCGCACCGCTTTCGAGATGGGGGGCGGCCAGATAACGCGGCAGATAGCCACAACCCAGCCCGGCAATTTGTGCGTGAACTTTGGCGTTAAAATCATGAACGCTGAGCATTTTCTGCTCATCGAGCACGCGCAAATCCGCACCTGTGCCATGGCGGGACGTGTCGTGAACCACCACGGCGCGATACTGACGGATTTGCTCACGCACCAGCGGTTCCGGCAGCGAGGCGAGCGGGTGATGCGGCGCGACGGCAAACATATATTCCAGCCAGCCGATCGGACGGTATTCAATGCCGCTGCGCGTCACCGGTTCCTGCACGGCACCAAATACGATGTCGGCTTCGCCATAACTCAGCGCTTCCCAGCAACCGGCCAGTACATCGTGGCGGAACAATAACTGCGTGTGCTGATGTTCTGCGTAAAAACGGTCAATCAGCGGCGCAAGCAGCGCGAAGGGGACGGAAGCATCCACGCTGATGGTCAGTTTGCTTTCCCAGCCGCTTTCGACGTACTGCGCTTGTTGTTCCAGCTCACTGACGGCACGCAGCAGCACACGGCCTTTTTCCAGCATCAGACGGCCTGTTGGTGTGAATGTCGCACGGTGGCCTGAGCGGTCCAGAAGTTTAATGTTCAGGTCACTTTCCATTTTCTGCACGGTATAACTCAGTGCAGAAGCGGTTTTAAACAGTCTGGCGGCCGCTGCGGCAAAAGTGCCGTGTCTGTCCAGCGCATCCAGGATCAGCAGCGCTTCAAGGCTTAATCGCATTATTTTCCCCACCCCAAAAATTGTTTAACAACAACCCAAAATATTTCCGTTATGAATGGCCGTGTTGATTTCGTATCGTTCATGAATATAACGCAACATTCAGTTAACCAGAACAACGGTTAATCAGAAGGAACATCCTGTGACTTATCCTCATCAACCTGACCACATTACTCTGGTGATCACCCACGGCGTACAGCGGGATAAGCTGACGGAATATGAACGCTGGCTGGAACAGCTGAAGACCGATGCGGCCCGGTTTCCAGGTTATCAGAATGTAAATATCCTGCGCCCGGTGCATGGCGAAACTATCTATACCGTGCTGGTGCGGTTTGATAACCTCGATAATTTGTATCTCTGGATACAATCCGATCAGCGCGAAATCCGTGAGGCGGCATTAGCCAACTTACTGAGCGGACAGGAATATATTGAGCTGCGTACGCAGGCGTAAATACTGACGTCCAACATTTACACCCGATTTTTTCCATAAAGGTTGAAGGCTGTATAAATCGCCAGTATTATTCGTCTGTTTTCTATACGACGTTTATCCGGTTAAAGCAGGTCAGTTATTTTGTGGAATCCCGAAAAAGAGTTTTTTACCGAGCTTTATCAGTACCCTGAACATCTTCGCCATACCTTAGAAAACTTACCCAACGGCAGCGGCGTCTATATTTTTTACGGCGACGATAATGCCTTTCCGCTGTATATCGGTAAAAGCGTGAATATCCGCAGCCGCGTGATGTCGCATTTCCGCAATCCTGCCGAAGCCAAACTTCTGCATATGACCCGCGATATTGAATTCATTGAGACGATCGGTGAAGTGGGGGCGTTACTGCTGGAATCGGATCTGATTAAAACCCGACGACCGCTGTTTAATAAGCGGCTGCGCACCGCCCGCAAGCTGTGTTCGATCCGGCTTCAGGGGCTGACGGCCAGTATTGTGTTTAGTGATGACGTGGATTTTTCTCACAGCGAAGATTTATTTGGCCTGTTTAAAACTAAAATGTCGGCAGTCGAAAAAATCCGGGATATCGCCGATCAGGAAAAGCTGTGTTACGGCGCGCTGGGGCTGGAAAAACTGGCAAAAAATCGTGCGTGTTTCCGCTTTTCACTCGGCAAATGTGCCGGTGTCTGTTGCGGTAAAGAGACGCCCGACGTCCATCAGGCGCGCCTCAGAAATGCACTCAGCACCCTGAGAATCCGCAGCTGGCCGTATCCGGGGCGCATTGCCATCGCCGAAGAAGCCAACGGGCTGACCGATTATCACGTCATCAATCACTGGTTCTATCTGGGAACGGTCAAAACGCTGGAAGACGCCAAAGCCTTCGATATCGCTGTGCAGCACTTTGACCGCGACAGTTATAAAATACTCTGTAAGCCGCTATTCGAGACGGAGAGTTCGAAAGTGATTTTGCTGGACTGACGGCAACAAAAAAGGCTGCCGATCGGCTAATGCCGGTCACTTAAGGTGACCGGCATTGTTTTTTAAGGGATATTTTGACCTTTTTTCTCTCACTTCCCTCGCATATTCACGCTCACGCCTCGAGGGCAGCTTTAGCATCGCTGCGTTGCTGTAAAAATGCTTCAGATGACCCGGGATGGCTCCCGCTGATGCCCACGGCAGCCCGATTAACAACCGTAATATCTCCGACACTGCACCGCTAAAACTCAGCTGATAAGGCAGATAATCTCCCTTC
>NZ_JBFUHK010000038.1:0-41147 GCF_056402435.1 Rahnella sp. P4_A8
CGGCAGACCAWGGTACACCAATTCTTTCAGCCCAGCGCTTGAAGGTCTGCATATTAATCACACTCCATCGTTTTTCTTTTGCCATATTCAAAGCCACACCATCTTCCCTCTTAACGTAGGGTTTGGTAGAAACAATGTCATAGGCAGGTGAAAGGACAGCGTCCACTCGATTGGGGTAGATCACCGTCCAGTTTTTTWGATGGGCATCCCCATTCGCCACTAAAATGTTCGCCAACATCCGGCGCGCCATCTGCTGAATATCGATGATTCCTCCTGCACCGACTCTATAAAGAGCACGACCAATATCGTCGTAGCTATAGCCCTTATATTTATTCCGCGCATAAACCTGAAAAATCTGTGCAAAATCCTCAGTATGCACGCGCCCTTCGTCCGTACGGTCAAAGCGACGAATCGCGTAAGCATAAGGCTCATCAGGTAAAGGGATATCAGGTAAATTGACCAAATTTCGGAGCTCGACAAGCTTAATCTCAGGGATATTGACACCGATTACCTGCGCTAATTTCATCGCACTAAATTCATTCTCAGGCACTGCACGATGTGCCGTTGACGGAGTTTTGATAATCCAACTGTCTCCCCCGACAGCCGTACTCACGTTGAAACGGCCATCTTGTCGTAATGCAGAGAACTTCATCTGAACACCTGCCAGAGAAAATTTGTCGGTGCTATGCAAAACATCAATTTGAACGGCTTCCAGTTTGTCGCCACGAGATGTCAGCGCCCAGCCAGGTATTTCGCCCCCCTTAAGTGGCACGGCGGTTATCCCACCGGGCAGGTTATTACCGGCATAGGCCAGTAATGGGAACTCATCGTCATGATGGACTTTCAACGTCAACGCCATCCATTCTCGCAATGCGCCTTCTGACAACAAATTTGAAAGAACCGGGGGAAGCTTGTGAAAACTGATAAGCGGCTTATTGAGATATTCTGCCCGCACTTTTTGCGTCAATGTAAAAACGGGACGCTGACTGATGGGTAGTTCAAGATACTCCGGGGCAAAAGATAGGATATTTCGGCTGCCCGCATAATGTGCTAAAACCCCTACACACTGCTCATCAAGATACAGTGCTAAAGCCTCGACTGACTCCACCAGCTTCTCCATGTTTACTCCTTTAAATCACTTAAGATGTCATCCCAATCATTGTTAAGACTCTCTGGCTCCGGCTCAGATGGGCGGTTACCGTTACTAATTGTCGAATCAAGCAGCTCTTTAATCTCTTGTACACGCTGACGCGGCACCAACATGAGTTCCAGCTCCATGCCTTCCAGGATCCTCAGTAACGTTGAAAGACGGGGATCCGCACCCGCTTCAATTTTCTGATACTGCTGCTGAGTCATACCCGTTCTCATACGCATATCTTGTTGGCTCAGCCCTAACTGCCGGCGCCTTTGTTTTAATAAGGTCGGCAATTCATTGAGAGTTCTCATTAGCTATCTCCTGACAGACTACTTACAACAAAATAGCTGTTTTTCGGGTTATTTAACAACACATTAATTGTAATAATTAAAATTTACACTTAATTTGCTGTAAATAATTTTAATTACAACTCTTTAACTGTAAATATAATGAATTACACCTTTTTAATTGTAATTTTGGCGGAATACAACTAATTGGATGTAAATAGTATAAATTACAGTAAATGAGATGTTGTTACGGTATCACCCCRGCGGCAGCGCCATCATGATGGCATCTTCGCGGCCTTGTGCGGCGGGATAGTAATTACGGCGAATGGAAAGTTCATTAAAACCGAGGCTTTCATAGAGCGCGATCGCTTTGGCGTTGGAGGCACGAACTTCAAGCCATAATGTAAAAACATCTTTCTGTTCAAGTTGTTGTATCACTTCTTCCAGCAACGTACGGCCTAAGCCCTGACGCTGAAAAGCCGGATCGATAGCGATATTAAACAGTGTGGCTTCGTCGAGAACAATTTGAGTGATCGCAAAACCAGCCATCACTTCGCCCTGCATGATTTTGAGATTCAGATAGCGTTCGCCCTGATTGCTGGCAAGCGTATTTTCAGTCCACGGAAAGGCATGACTGGCTTGTTCGATGGCGAATGCGCGGGGAAGATCAGCGGGCGTCAGGATAGAAATGTTGTTCATTTTCACAGATCTGCTGCCAGAGCGCGCGTTTGGCGCCGGCGTCTTGATAGAGTTCGGCCAGGGCCGGAGTGGAGAGCTGCGGGCCAGTGAGAGTCAGCGGTTCGCTTACCCCCAGTCGCCAGATATTGCAGCGGGTATCTTCAGGTAACATAGTGACCTGTTCAGGCGTCAGGCGGTAAACTTCTGATTCTTTTAGCGTCAGGCTGCGCAAAACATCGCTGACCAGCGGATCATCTTCTGCTGGCGGAACGGCGGCGACGATCAGCAATTTAGTTCCCGCGGGCAGACTGACTGCCACTTCGCCTTGTAATACAGCAGGCCGGCGCAGCGTCCACTGGGTAATGCCCAGCTGTTGTAATAATGTATCTCGTCTGGATGCCATGCCTGATCCCTGCCGGTTGAAGTGCGAAAAGCCCGGCTATGCTAGCAAACACATCGAACATGCGCCAATAAAGCTCGATTACTCAATCAGAGACGAAGAGTATATAATCCCGCGTTCATTCCTGAGGAGCCTCACCCTGATGTCTGCATTAACTCCGGCCAGTGAAGTCATACTGCGCCATAGCGAAGAATTTGAAGGCCGCCGCGTCCTGTTCGCCGGTGACTTACAAGACAGCCTGCCAGCTGAAATTGACGCCGAAGAAGTTCGCGTCCACACCAATATGTATCACCACTGGCAGATGCTCAGCAAAGCGCTGGGAGATAACGTTCAGTTTGGCTTAGTTGCTGATGCTGAATTCATCGCGCCGTGTGATGTGCTCGTCTATTACTGGCCAAAGAGCAAACTGGAAGCGAAATTCCAGCTGTTCAACTTACTGTCACACTTACCGGTCGGCATTGATGTGTTTGTCATCGGTGAAAACCGCAGTGGCGTTCGCAGCGGGGAAACCACGCTGGAAGGCCTGTGCGAACTGAGTAAAGTCGACAGTGCACGTCGTTGCGGTTTGTACCATGGCCGTCTGGAAAAGCAGCCTGAGTTTGATGCTGACGGCTGGTGGGATCAGTACATGGTCGAAGAAGTGACCATAAAAACCCTGCCAGGCGTATTCAGCCGTGAAGGTCTGGACAGCGGAAGCCTGTTGCTGATCAACAGTTTCGAAGAGCCGGTTAAAGGTAAAGTGCTGGATGTTGCCTGTGGTGCCGGGGTACTGGCCTCGGTACTGGCCATGTACTCGCCGAAGATGAAAATCACGCTAAGTGATGTGAGTGCGGCCGCTATCGAAGCCAGCCGCGCCACACTGGCGGCAAACGATCTGCCGGGCGAAGTCATTGCCAGCAATGTCTATTCCGACATTGCCGGGCGTTTCGATATGATCATCTCCAACCCGCCATTCCATGAAGGTCTGCAAACCAGTCTGACAGCGGCGGAGCAGTTGATCCGTGGTGCGGTAAGCCATCTGAACATCGGCGGCGAACTGCGCATTGTGGCGAACGCCTTCCTGCCTTATGCCGCCCTGCTTGATGACGCCTTTGGCAGCCACGAAGTGCTGGCACAAAACGGCCGCTTCAAAGTGTACCGGGCCGTACGTGGACGTCCGCCGCGCGATCTGAAAAAGAAAAAACGTTAATCAGTCAGACGTTGAGGAAACGCATCAGTTCCGCGTTGTAGCGATCACCCGCTGCCACGCGGAAAGGAAACACTGCTTCGATCGCCGCGATTTCGGCTTCACTCAGGGAGACATCAAGCGCGGCGATGTTTTCCTCAAGATAATGACGATGTTTGGTGCCAGGGATCGGCACTATGTTATCGCTTTGCGATAATACCCACGCCAGCGCCAGCTGCGAGGGTTTCACCCCTTTCTCCTGCGCCAGTTCACTGATTTTCTCCGCCAGT
Organism: Rahnella sp. P4_A8; assembly: GCF_056402435.1. Classification (NCBI taxonomy): domain Bacteria; kingdom Pseudomonadati; phylum Pseudomonadota; class Gammaproteobacteria; order Enterobacterales; family Yersiniaceae; genus Rahnella; species Rahnella sp. P4_A8. The sequence goes on from NZ_JBFUHK010000038.1 coordinate 3,956, forward strand.
TGCAGATTTTTCGCGAAGTTGTCCCCCTGAAAACGCGGGCTGTCGCGGCGGTAATCATCCAAATCCAGATCGTCCACTGAACGGATTTGTCCGGTCAGAAAACCCCGACCCAGCGGGCTGTAAGGCACAAAACCAATCCCCAGACGCTCACACGCCGGTAAAATATCGGCTTCCACATCACGTGACCAGAGCGAATATTCGGTTTGCAGCGCGGTGACCGGATGCACTTTATGCGCCCGTTCCAGAATGCTCACAGGCACTTCGCTCAGCCCGATATAACGGATCTTGCCTTCCCGCACCAGATCGGAGAGCGCGCCGATGGTTTCTTCGACCGGCACCGTCGGATCCGGACGGTGCTGATAATAGAGGTCGATAACGTCGGTCCCCAGACGCTTCAGGCTGCCTTCTACCGATTTGCGGACATAGTCCGGATGGCCGTTTGTACCCCGCACCTGCGGATGGGACGGATCACGCACAATACCGAATTTGGTGGCTAAAAAAACCTGATTGCGACGCCCTTTCAGGAAACGCCCCAGCAGTTCTTCATTGGTATGCGGGCCATACATGTCGGCGGTATCCAGCATCGTGACGCCCAGTTCCAGCGCACGCTCCAGCGTTGCCATCGATTCTTTATCATCCAGACCGGTGGTATAGAAGTCGCTCATGCCCATGCAACCTAGCCCCAGCGCTGACACCATCGGACCCTTTTTACCCAGCTGACGTTGTTTCATCGGATTTTCCTTATGACACAGAGAGGAGAAGTAACGGGATAAAGTTTGGTTGTTCTTTCAGGAAAGATAAATCAGCGAAAACGTGCAACACTGTTCATAAATCGCAAACAATCATTGAGAACAGTATGGATCAAATTCAGGCGATGAAAATCTTCATCCGCATTGCCGAACTGGAAAGTTTCAGCCGGGCTGCGGAAGACCTTAATGTGCCACGCGCCACGGTCAGTACGACCCTGAAACGTCTGGAACAGCGACTGGGTGTCCGCTTGTTTCTGCGCACGACACGGCAGGTCAAAATCACCGATGAAGGCAAAATCTATTATCAACGCTGCCTGCAATTGATCTCAGCGCTGGAAGAATCTGACGCCCTTTTTGCGCATCACAAAAACCAGCCAGCTGGCATTGTCCGCATCGACATGCCGCATTCTCTGGCGCGCGTGATGGTGATCCCCGCGCTGCCGACGTTTTACCAGCGCTATCCGCAGATAACCCTGAGTGTCAGTGCCAATGACAACGCCATCAATCTGCTCGATCAGGGGGTGGATTGCGTGGTGCGTGCATGGCCTTCGGAAGATGACAATCTGCAGTCGCGCCATCTGACAGACCTGAAACAAATCACCTGCGCATCGCCGGAATATTTAGCCAAATTTGGTACGCCGCAGACACCGGAAGATCTCACCGCACATCACGCCGTGGGCTATTTTTTTGCCCATCAGCGGGCAGATTCACATCTGGAATTCGTGACAGACGGAAAGATCGAAAAGCGACAACTTGCCAGCACGCTGACCGTCAGCGGCGCCGACGCCTACGTCGCCGCCGCAAAAGCGGGTTTTGGGCTGATTCAGGCCTCGGAACTGGCGATGACGCAGGAACTGGCACAGGGCGAACTGGTGGAAGTACTGCATCAGCATCTTCCGCCGCCAATGCCGCTGTACATTATGTATCCGCCCGGCCGCTTCCTGGCCCCGAGGATCCGCGTGCTGCTGGACTGGCTGATCGCGCTGTTTTCCAGCCCTGCTGACCCGGTGTGTAAGAACCTCATTATGGGAAAAATCGTTGATTAAACCATCGATTAACCTGACGACGTTCTGAGACATTGAACCATTCACCACGAATATGCTGTTTTTTACATCAAACGTCCGAAATGGGGGAAATAACTATTGACGCCTGTGGGAAAATCTCTAGAATTCGCCCCCGTGGTTGTGTTACTTGCTGATGACATTCCGATGAATGCGTCAACACAGTAATCAATTGGAACGCGATGGTGGCGGAATTGGTAGACGCGCTAGCTTCAGGTGTTAGTGTCCTTTGGATGTGAGGGTTCGAGTCCCTCCCTTCGCACCAATACAATCACAAGATTTATATTGCACGGCACGGTACGCGATGGTGGCGGAATTGGTAGACGCGCTAGCTTCAGGTGTTAGTGTCCTTTGGATGTGAGGGTTCGAGTCCCTCCCTTCGCACCACTCCGGTGATATAAATCGAATCCAGCAGTAAGCAGAAATCATCTGTGCGAAGGTGGCGGAATTGGTAGACGCGCTAGCTTCAGGTGTTAGTGTCCTTACGGACGTGAGGGTTCAAGTCCCTCTCTTCGCACCACGTGATTCTGTTCCTCAGTTTTTCCTTCCTGCAATACTTCTTTCAGTTTCAAAAAATAGAAAAGACCCGCAGCTTTACTGTGTTTCCTGTTTTTCATCTTAAAAAATCCTTTTATTACAACAAACTAAAATTCAACGTTACCGCAGCCAGACTTCCTGCCAGCGCCATAAATGATGGCAGCAACATATAGTGTCGCAACGTACGGTGGAACAGCATGCCCAGCGTGATCAGCATTGCAACGACTATCAGCACACGTAACTGATCGAGCGACATATGCGTCAGGGCAAGCAGCGGCATCAGTGCACAAGGCAACAATACGCCCCAACCGCTGGTAAGACGTTTGCCAAACATCCACACAACCGCCCAGATGCCACATGCAATGGCCATTGCTGGTATCATAACCTTGCTCCAAATAATGGTAATGAGAACTAATATCATATAGGATTTTTTCTCATTTACCACCTATTTACAGTCCCCCCCTTCGTTTGGGTGACACCTGACCGCAAAAGTGTTAGTTTTGTGGCAGTTAAACCACATTAGTACAGCCTCAATTAAGACAGTCACTATAAAAACAACATTTTATTGCGTTCTAATAATTACATATTAGAACTATTAGCCTTCCTGCATGGAATAATTACGCGGTATAGGGCGATAAGACACTTTATCTATTCAGAACAACACACGCTAAATAGAGTAAATTTGATGATATCTCATTCCTATGATGAGCTGCTTAAAAGCAAACATCGGCTGGCGATGTTGCTATTCTTTTTTTTAAATAGTGCAACTGCATTATTTTCTATGGCTTACCCGCCAGAGAATGCAGTTTCTACGCCATTTCCGTTGGTGCTGATTTTTGTGCTTTGTTTTTCAGGGCTGATATTTTCTTTTTTCAGTAAGAAAAATTACTCTGCCCATCTTAATATGTGTTCAGTCGCCGTCGGGCTGTTATGGGCCTGGCAAATAACCTTACGCTTTGAAGAAATCGGCCATCTGGATAAAAATTATCTTTTAGTCAGCTTGCTCAGTATATTCTTTATCAGTGCCATCGCTTTATCAGATAATTTTCTGGCTTTTTGCCTGCATGCAGTACCTTCTACTCTTTGCGTCATCTTCTTAGACGATTTCCAACATGTCGAGCGCATCTTATTTACCGTCTCATTGCCGCTGATTGGCCTTTGGCTGCATCATCTGATGCTCAAACGCAGCGATGAATTTACGCGCAGAATGGTGTCCAATCTCTACAGCGAACGGGAAAAATTCAGCGACCTGAGTATGCTCGATCCGCTGACCGGTCTTTACAACCGCCGGGGTTTGCAGAATAAGCTGGAAACACTGTTTAATCAGGATTCAGGGCACTACGTTATGCTGCTCGATATCGACCATTTCAAAGCCTATAACGACAACTATGGCCACACGATGGGCGATCAGGCATTGGTGCGTGTCTCTGCCGCTATCCGCGATGCAGTGCGCTCGCGGGATGTGGTTGTCCGTTATGGTGGAGAAGAGTTCCTGGTACTGATGTCCAACGTTAAACAGGAACACGCGGTTCGCATGGCAGAGCGTATCCAGAATAAAGTCCTCGGGCTGAATATCCCGCATTTGTTTAATGTTGAGGTCTCCACCCACGTCACGGTAAGTGCCGGGCTGGCTGCGCTGGAGGACGGTGACTTTATTAAGGCTTTAGGTAAAGCCGATGCCTCACTCTATAACGCAAAAAACAGCGGCCGTAATAAAATATTTTATGCCTGGGAAGAGACCCAGGAGATACAGCAAGCCGTGGAAGAAAAAATAGCCTGACGATGATTTATATATAGTATTAATAACAACACACTTATTGTTATTAATTTTTGCGAACAATGTTCAGCGTTTTACCGGTTCGTCATAAAGAAAGCCGTCATTCATTTTCACTGCATAATCATTCAACTTTCAGCCAGATTAATGGTTCTGGCTGAAAGTAAAGAAACTTGTTTACTATAATGAATGTTACTAATCCCTGTTACTTTTCAACTTTTTAAATCTACTTAAATATGCCTGCACGCGTCCGCTTCACCACGAAATAAGCACAGATAAAAATAATCCTAAAAGACGTCTTGAGTCCATTTCCCACCCGCTATCGACCTCTTCTGCAACCACAATCCCTTTGTCTCTAAAAAGTCTCTAAAAATGTCCTAGTTTGTTGATTTAATGTAATTATTAATTCTCTTACTGGATTTGTGAACTGACTCATGTTCATCTTCCGGCGAGTGCCAGCGCTGATTTCTCTGTGGCACTGACCGGAAGGCTCCACTACCGGACACTTCTTACACTACCGCCACCCGCTGCTCATGTTTCTGAAGGATCAGTTAACAGCAGCGCTTTTGTTTATCTCATCACTCTACATAATAAAAGGTCCAGTGTATGAACAGTTCGATAGTGTTAGGGATTATCTGGCATCTGATAGGAGCAGCCAGCGCAGCTTGCTTCTATGCGCCATTCAAACAAGTTAAACATTGGTCATGGGAAACCATGTGGTCGCTTGGCGGCTTCTTTTCCTGGATCATTTTGCCGTGGGCGGTCAGCTACGTGCTGTTGCCTGATTTCTGGGCCTATTACGGTTCATTCAGTTTTGCGACCCTGCTGCCCATTTTCCTGTTTGGYGCCATGTGGGGCATCGGTAACATCAACTACGGCCTGACCATGCGCTACCTCGGTATGTCGATGGGGATAGGCATCGCCATCGGCATTACCCTGATTATCGGGACGCTGATGACGCCTGTTTTGCAGGGCAAAATTGGCATGCTGTTTGGCACAACAGGTGGCCAGCTTACCCTGCTCGGCGTATTTGTTGCGGTCATCGGTGTGGCAATTGTCAGCTATGCGGGTTTCCTGAAAGAAAAAGCATTGGGCATTAAAGCTGAAGAGTTCAATCTGCGAAAAGGGCTGATTCTGGCTGTAATGTGCGGGATTTTCTCCGCAGGGATGTCTTTCGCCATGAGCGCTGCGGTGCCAATGCACGAAGCAGCACGCGAACTCGGGATTGATCCGTTGTACGTTGCCCTGCCAAGTTATGTGGTGATTATGGGCGGCGGTGCGGTCGTTAACCTCGGTTTCTGCTTTATCCGTCTGGCAACACGTAAAACCATCTCTTTGCGCGCCGATATGTCGGTGGCGAAATCCCTGCTGCTCACCAATGCGGTCTTTTCCATTATTGGCGGCGTGATGTGGTATCTGCAGTTCTTCTTCTACGCCTGGGGCCATGCCAGCATCCCTGCAGAATATGATTACATGAGCTGGATGCTGCATATGAGTTTCTACGTATTGTGCGGAGGCATCGTCGGTCTGGTGCTGAAAGAATGGCTCGGGGTAGGCAAAAAACCAGTACGCGTTCTTTGTATCGGTGCGCTGGTGATTATTCTGGCGGCGAATATTGTCGGTCTGGGTATGGCACTGTAAGCGTTACGTTTCTCAACGACAGCAGAACTTATTCTGCTGTCGTTGAGGATAAAAGGATTTTGCCGGTCTGCTGTGTAAAACGCTGCCGGTAGTCCCGCGGCGAAACACCACTTGCACGACTGAACACCACAGAAAAATAGTTACTGTCATCAAAGCCGCATTCAGCGGCCACGTCACTGATCGTCATGTTGCCGTAGCGCAGCAAACTCATCGCCCGGCAAAGCCTCAACTGACGTAAATAATGGGTCACGCTCATGCCGGTGTACTGCTTGAACAGCGAACGTAAAGCACGCGGATTGAGCTGATGTTGCAGACAAAACGTTTCAAGATGGAAGGGAGCGGAGATATTTGCCCGCAGAGCCATCAGCAATAGATCCAGCTGATGCGCATCCGGTAACGCGCCACTGTCCGGCCGCTGACGAAAACGCAGTAACAACAGTGCCAGTTGCATCAACAGGGCTTCACTCAGCTGGATCGAAAGCGGCTCCGATTTCATACACTCTTTAGCAAGCTCATCCACTTTATCGCGCAAAACCGCCATGCCAAGCGTACTTAAACGCCAGTAACGTTGTTCCTGGCTGACATTTTCACCCGGTAATAATTGCGACCAGTCGGCTGCCAGCCCGAAACGCTCACGGCAAAACAGCACATTATCCAGTGCCAGTTCATTGACTGACTCATAGCTATGCCGGTCCCGCGAATTAATATAAAACAAGTCACCACAGGTGATGGGATAAGGGATGTCGTTCCAGACATGCAGACCATTACCGCGCCAGACAATGACCAGTTCATCAAAATCATGGTCATGACTCGGAAAGTCGGCCTGCGGGTGACGTTCAGCCACCACGACCGAATTCATTTTGGTCAGGAAGAAGTCATTTTTATTCAATTTCAATGACATAGATGCAATCTCAAACCCGTTTGACGACAAAATAAACGAGGCAGTTCTCAGGTAAGAATACCGGAAACCGCGAGAGGTGCCGTTTAACGCAACTGATCACGCATGAGTTTTGGCGACACCGAAAACTCCCGACGAAACTGTGTCGAGAAGTGGTTACTGTCACTGAAGCCGCAGGCATAGGCGATGTCGGTAATACTTTGATCGCTATGATGTAAACGACGGCGCGCCTCCAGCAACCTCAGTCGGTTGAGATACCGCTGTGGCGTCATGCCGGTGTAATGCTTCATCTGACGATGTAATGTTCTCAGCGCCAGCGAAAAACGTTCTGCAGCCTCGGTCCAGTTGACGTCCTCACTGTAATGCGACTGGAGCCATTGCAAAAGTTGATTGACCCTGTTTTCCGAGGTATCTCGCAATTGTGACTGGAAACAGTCCTGATAAAGCAGGATCAGCAGTTGTAAAAACAGACTTTCACGGGTCGCGATGTGTTCCATTTCAACACTGTCAGGCAACGCTGCAAGCTGGGTGATGCAGTTCAGTACCTGCTGAAGCACGCACGGACTGAGCTGCCAGTGGACCTGTGACTGATAGTGATGTTCCTGAGGAAGGAAGTGGCCGACGTCCTGAATGAACCGGAACGCCTTCGGCGAGCGGAACAGCACATTGGTCAGCCGCAGGTTATCCACATTTTCAAACAGATGATGATCGCTGGCGCGCACAAAACAGACCGTACCGGCCGTCAGTGTATAAGGGTTGTCATTGAAGATATGCACACCCGATCCGCTTTCCACCAGCATAATTTCGTGGAAATCATGGTAGTGCTCCGGGAATACATCTTGCGGAAGCCGCCGCTCAACCGTCACAGTCAGCTCAGGTGCCGCAAAATAATCATCACCTCTCAGTAACGTCATGTATCACCTCCGGTTCAAAATCCTTGTGCTTCGGGAACCAACCCTACCCTGCGCCCTGCGTTTTTGCCTTCAAACCACGGCAGCAAAAGCGCCATAAACGGTCATATTTCAAAGATTCAGCCTGTCGTGATGCAGATCTGCGGTAAAGATCACAATCGCGTATTCCGGTTTACTCCGGCGCGGCAAAACCCTGTTTCAGCCAGCTTTGAACCGTTATGTGATCTGCCTCGCATCTACCTTTTTAATGCTGCCATCCCGCCAAAACCGGTGGCAATCACCGGAAGGTGTCCCTCAGGCGCCTCCCCTACACTGGCCACATATTCAATAAGGAATGGCCGCTATGAGAACACACCATCTTGCCGCTATTGACCTCGGCGCTTCCAGCGGCCGGGTGATGCTGGCGACGTTTACCCGTCAGGATCCCGATCCGGCAGCGACGCTGACACTGAAAGAAATCCACCGTTTTCCTAATAACCTGATCCGCGTTGATGGCCACGATACCTGGGACCTTGATGCGCTGGAGAAACACATACTTGAAGGGCTGAATCGCCTCGACGCGTCCGGCGTTCAGCTTGACGGTATCGGGATTGATACCTGGGGAGTGGATTATGTCCTGCTTGATGCACAGGGGCAGCGGGTCGGCTTGCCGGTTGCTTATCGTGACAACCGCACGGAAGGCGTGATGGCGCGGATGGAACAGCAGTTTGGCCGCGAGAATTTGTACCAGAAAACCGGCATTCAATTCATGCCGTTTAACACACTTTACCAGTTGCGCGCGCTGAGCGAACAACAGCCTGAAATCGTCAGTAAAGCAGCCCACATGCTGATGATCCCGGATTATTTCCTTTACCGCCTCACCGGAAAACTGAACTGGGAATACACCAACGCCAGCACCACACAGATGCTCAATCTCGCCACCGGTGACTGGGATGAAGATTTGCTGAAACTTGCAGGTGTGCCGCGCCGCTGGTTGCAAAAACCTACACAGCCGGGTAACTCCCCGGGACTGTGGAAAAGCCCTCGCGGACGCAGCGTACCGGTATTCAGCGTCGCAACGCACGATACCGCCAGCGCGGTGGTTGCCGCCCCGCTGACCAGTTCACACAGCGCCTATCTCAGTTCCGGCACCTGGTCGCTGATGGGCATTGAAAGCCCGCACGCTTTTAACCATGCCCAGGCACTCCACGACAATATCACCAACGAAGGCGGTATCGACGGCAGCTATCGGGTGTTGCGCAATATCATGGGCTTATGGCTGTTCCAGCGGGTTTGCCGCGAACTGAACATCCAGGATTTACCGTCATTAATCACGCTGGCTAAAAACGTCACGCCGTTCACTTATCTGATTAACCCGAACGAAGATCGTTTTATCAATCCCCCCTCTATGGTGGATGCCATTCGCGATGCCTGTCGTCAGGCGGGTGATCCGGTGCCAGAGTCGCCAGCTGAACTGGCGCGTTGTATTTTCGACAGCCTTGCCATGTTGTATCGCAAAATCGCCTTGCAACTTGCTGATTTACAAGGGACACCGCTGGAAGATATCCACATCGTTGGCGGCGGCAGTCAGAACCAGTTCCTGAATCAGCTTTGTGCTGATGTCTGTCAGGTCAGCGTCAGCGCAGGCCCGGTGGAAGCTTCAACGCTTGGCAATATCGGCTGCCAGCTGATGGCGTTAAACGCCGTCAAAGATACCGCTGAATTTCGTCGCATTGTTGCCACGAATTTTGAGCAACACCACTACATTCCACGTATTCACGCGGATTTCGCTATTCACTGGCGCCGTTTTCAGGCGCTCTGTCACGTCAATGAGGAACTCGCAGTATGACTTCATCTATCGATCAAGCATGGACACTTGCCAAAGAACGCTTTGCACAGTTGGGTATTGATGCCGAAGCTGCAATCAAACAACTTGATACCCTGCCCGTTTCTATCCATTGCTGGCAGGGGGATGATGTCGCTGGCTTCGAAAACCCTGAGGGCAACCTGACCGGCGGTATTCAGGCGACCGGTAATTATCCCGGCAAAGCGCGCAACGCTCAGCAGCTTCGTGCTGACTTAGAACTGGCGATCTCCATGATCCCTGGCCCTAACCGGCTGAATCTGCATGCGATTTATCTGGAGTCCGATAAGCCCGTTGCCCGTAATGAGATTGAACCTAAGCACTTCACCGGCTGGGTTGACTGGGCGAAGAAAAACAAGCTGGGTCTGGACTTCAACCCGTCTTGTTTCTCACACCCGCTGAGCGCCGACGGCTTCACGCTGTCACACGCAAACCCGGAAATTCGCCAGTTCTGGATTGAACATTGTCAGGCCAGCCGCCGTGTCTCTGCCTCATTTGGCCGCGCACTGGGCACGCCGTCAGTGATGAATATCTGGGTGCCGGATGGCATGAAAGACATCACCGTCGATCGTCTGGCACCGCGCCAGCGCCTGATGAGCGCACTTGATGAAGTGATTTCTGAGAAGTTTGATATCACCGAACACATCGATGCCGTTGAAAGCAAACTGTTCGGCATCGGTTCTGAAAGCTACACCGTCGGCTCAAACGAATTCTATCTCGGTTACGCTGCCAGCCGCGGCACTGCGCTGTGCCTCGATGCCGGCCACTTCCACCCGACTGAAGTGATCTCCGACAAAATTTCTGCTGCGATGCTGTATGTGCCGCGCCTGCTGCTGCACGTCAGCCGTCCGGTACGCTGGGACAGTGACCACGTAGTTCTGCTGGACGACGAAACGCAGGCCATCGCCAGCGAAATCGTGCGCCATGACCTGTTCAACCGCGTTCATATCGGTCTGGATTTCTTCGATGCCTCGATCAACCGCATCGCTGCCTGGGTTATCGGCACCCGCAACATGAAAAAAGCCCTGCTGAAAGCCCTGCTCGAACCGACCGATTTACTGAAAAAACTGGAAGCCGAAGGCGATTACACCGCACGCCTGGCTCTGCTGGAAGAGCAAAAATCCCTGCCATGGCAGGCCGTGTGGGACATGTATTGTCAGCGTCACGATGTACCGGTTGGCGGTCAGTGGCTGGATACCGTCCGTCATTACGAAACCAGCGTGCTGGCAAAACGTTAATTGCCGCCGAAAGCAACAGAAACGCATTCACCTTATTCGCAGGAAAGAACCGATGAAAACATTATTTAGCTCGTGGTTTGTGCAAGGCATGGTCAAAGCGACCACCGATATGTGGTTGAAAGGCTGGGATGAACGTAACGGCGGCAACGTCAGCATGCGCCTGTTACCGGAAGACGTCGCACCTTATAAAAATGATTTTTACGACCAGCCGCGCCAGGTTGAACTGACTCAGCATGCGCCTGATCTGGCCAACGAATACTTCATCGTGACCGGTTCCGGTAAGTTTTTCCGTAACGTGCAATTAGCCCCGTCAGAAGCGCTGACCGTTATTCAGCTTGATGACAAAGGCGCCAGCTACAAAATCCTGTGGGGTCTGACCGCCGGCGGTCTGCCAACCTCTGAACTGGCCTCACATCTGCAATCTCACGCTGTGCGTAAACGTGTCACCAACGGTCAGGATCGCGTGATCATGCATTGCCATGCGACCAACCTGATCGCACTGACGTACGTGCTTGAGCTCGACAGCGCCAAGATCACCCGCAAGTTGTGGGAATGCAGCACCGAATGTCTGGTGGTCTTCCCCGACGGCGTGGGGATTGTGCCGTGGATGGTGCCGGGTACCGATGGTATCGGCGCAGCCACTTCCGACCGGATGCAACATCACAGCCTGGTGTTGTGGGCATTCCACGGTATCTTCGGTTGCGGCCCGACGCTGGATGACGCTTTTGGCCTGATCGACACCGCTGAAAAATCGGCGGAGATCCTGGTGAAAGTGATTTCTATGGGTGGAATGAAACAAACCATCCAGACCGATGAACTGATTGCGCTTGGCAAACGTTTTGACGTCACGCCTTTTGAGGCCGCACTGAAAGCCTGATCAGGCACTTTATGCTCCAGACTTCATAAATCCTGCACGGGGAACAGTGGATGTTTCCCGTAGCAGGAAATGGCAAAGACCGCGGAGCAGCGCACAACAGGACACCTATTTTACTTACTCTATAGAGGGAATTTTTATGAGTTTCATGTTGGCACTTCCTAAAATCAGCCTCCACGGTCAGGGCGCAATCGAAGATATGGTTGCGATGCTGGCGACTAAGCAACACGGCAAAGCGCTTATCGTTACCGATGGCCAGTTAATCGAACTGGGTCTGCTCGACAGTTTATTCTCCGCACTTAAACAGGCCGGACTGCCTTACGCTATTTACGGCGGCGTGGTACCCAATCCAACCTCTGCTCACGTTGATGAAGGTTTCCGTTTGTATCAGGAAAACCAGTGCGATTACCTGATCGCTTTCGGCGGCGGCAGCCCGATTGATACCGCAAAAGGCATCAAAATTCTGACCGCCAATCCGGGGCCCGCCACAATGTATTCCGGTGTCGGCAAAGTTACCAAACCGGGTGTCTTCCTGGTGGCGATTAATACCACAGCGGGCACAGCCGCAGAACTCACCAGCAATGCGGTGATCATCGACAGCCAGCGTCAGGTGAAAGAAGTGATCATCGACGCCAATCTGATCCCGGATATTGCAGTGGACGACCCGGCGGTTATGCTCAAAATCCCGGCCAGTGTCACCGCTGCGACCGGCATGGATGCGCTGACCCACGCCATCGAAGCCTATGTTTCTGTCGGCGCACATCCTCTGACCGATCCGACCGCGCTCGCCGCGATTTCAACTATCACGCAATGGCTGCCAAAAGCAGTCGATCACGGCGATGATATTGAAGCCCGCGAGAAAATGGCGCAGGGACAATATCTGGCCGGTATGGCATTTAACAGCGCAGGCTTGGGGCTGGTTCACGCACTGGCGCATCAGCCGGGCGCGACACATAATCTGCCGCACGGCGTCTGTAATGCCATCTTGCTGCCGGTTGTCGAAGAGTTTAACCGCGCCAGTGCACCTCACCGCTTTGCCGATATTGCCCGCGCGATGGGCGTGCATACGCAAGGTATCAGCGAAACACAGGCCAGTATTGCGGCCATTGACGCTATCCGAAAATTGTCCAACCGCGTGGGTATTCCTTCCGGTTTCAAAGAGCTGGGGATTAAGGAAACCGATATCGAAGGCTGGCTGGACAAAGCCCTCGCTGACCCGTGCGCACCGTGCAATCCGCGCACCGCAACTCGTGAAGAAGTGCGCGAGTTGTATCTGAAAGCAATGTAGTTTCTTTGCTCCCTCCTAAGGGGAGAGCGAAAGCAAACACGAAAACAGCTCGGTCTGCTCCCTCCCCTGCGAAGGGGAGGGTTGGGGTGGGGTATTAAATAAAAGCTAATGTGTTGAAGTGTACTTTGACGAGGCGTTTATCTTTAAAACCCCCTCCCAGCCTCCCCCTTCGCAGGGGGAGGAGCTTTCCCTCTACCCCCCGATAATCTAACCGGAGAAAAACATGATCCGTAAATCCTTCGTGATGCAGGTTAATGCGAATGCACACGATGAATATCAGCGCCGTCATTCGCCAATCTGGCCAGAACTGGCGGAAACCCTGAAAGCTCACGGCGCGCATCACTACAGCATTTTTCTCGATGAAAAACGTAATCTGCTGTTTGGCTATGTGGAAATAGAATCAGAAGAAAGATGGAACGCGGTAGCAAAAACGGAAATCTGCCAGAAATGGTGGAAGCATATGGCAGACGTAATGCCTGCCAATGCCGATAACAGCCCGGTCAGTAACGATCTTAAACCGGTCTTTTACCTCGATTAACCCTCTGCCCGGAGGGTTTTCCTTTTCCGGCAGACGGATTCTGCGCTTTTGAGGCGGTAAAACGCGTGGTGGCCGGTTTCGCTTTGCCTGAAACTGACGCCGCAAACTTCGGATCAAAACCGTCCGGCGGCACCAGACAATCAGGCCGGATGCCAATCAGACGGCGCATGCCCATCGCGGTCAGCGCCTCGCGGATCACCGGCCAGTTCACCGGATCGTGATAGCGCAGCAAGGCTTTATGCAACCGCCGCTGACGATCGCCTTTCGGCACCACGACGTCTTCACTTTTATAATCCACTTTACCGAGCGGATTCTTGCCGCTGTAATACATGGTGGTGGCGCTGGCGAGCGGCGACGGATAAAAGTTCTGCACCTGATCCAGCCGGAAGCGATTTTTCTTCAGCCACAGCGCCAGGTTGATCATGTCTTCGGTACGTGTCCCCGGATGTGCGGAGATAAAGTACGGGATCAGATATTGCTCTTTTCCGGCCTGTTTGGAATAGCTGTCGAAAAGCTCCTTGAAGCGGTAATAGCTACCCATTCCAGGCTTCATCATTTTGGACAGCGGTCCGGCTTCCGTATGTTCCGGCGCGATCTTCAGATATCCCCCCACGTGATGTTCGGCCAGCTCTTTGATATAACGCGGATCTTCTACCGCCAGATCGTAACGTACGCCCGAGGCGATCAGTATTTTCTTGATGCCCTTCAGGCTGCGCGTACGGCGGTAAAGGTTGATCGTCGGTTCATGGTTAGTGTCCATGTGCGTACAGATTTCCGGATACACACAGGACGCACGGCGGCAACTTTGTTCCGCTTTCGGCGACTGACAGCGCAGCATATACATGTTGGCGGTCGGGCCACCCAGATCGGAAATCACACCGGTGAATCCCGGTACATTGTCGCGGATCTCTTCTATTTCGCGGACGATCGACGCTTCCGAGCGGCTCTGAATGATCCGCCCTTCATGCTCGGTGATCGAACAAAACGCACAACCGCCGTAACAGCCACGCATAATATTGATCGAGAAACGGATCATGTCATATGCCGGAATTGTCGCTTTGCCGTAAGACGGGTGCGGTACGCGCTGGAACGGCAGGCCAAACACTTCGTCCATTTCTTCGGTCGACAGCGGGATCGCCGGTGGGTTGATCCACACATAGCGGTCACCGTGTTTTTGCATCAGGGCACGCGCACAGCCAGGATTGGTTTCGTGATGCAAAATGCGCGAGGTATGCGCGTAAAGCACTTTATCGGCCTTCACTTTTTCAAATGATGGCAACAGAACGTAGGTTTTCTCCCACGGTTTCGGCTTTGGCGCGCGCACCGTTACCGGTTGCGGGGCATCCGGCGCAGGCAACTCTCCTTCCGAGCACGGCAAATCCTCACCGTACGGATTCATGATCGGCTCAATCCGCCCCGGCTTATCGAGCCGCGTGGAATCCACACCGCTCCAGCCGATAAGCGCCGTTTTGCGCATCACGGCAGTGTTACGCACATCGTGAATATCAGTGATAGATTCGCCCGCCGCCAGACGGTGYGCCACTTCCACCAGCGGCCTTTCGCCGTTGCCATAAATCAGCATGTCAGCTTTGGAATCCACCAGTACCGAGCGCCGCACGGTATCGGACCAGTAATCGTAATGTGCAATACGTCGCAGGCTGGCTTCGATACCGCCGAGCAAAACCGGTACATCGCTGTAGGCTTCTTTACAGCGCTGCGTGTAGACCAGCGTCGCGCGATCTGGACGTTTTCCACCCACGTTACCCGGCGTATAGGCATCGTCATGACGCAGCTTCCGGTCGGCGGTATAACGGTTGATCATCGAATCCATATTGCCGGCGGTCACGCCGTAAAACAGATTCGGCTTCCCGAGCCGCATGAAATCTTCTTTGCTGGTCCAGTCCGGCTGCGCGATGATCCCGACGCGGAATCCCTGCGCTTCCAGCATGCGGCCGATGATCGCCATGCCGAAACTCGGATGATCGACATAGGCATCGCCGGTCACCACGATCACATCACAACTGTCCCAGCCAAGCTGTTCCATTTCCTCCCGGGTCATCGGGAAAAACGGCGCAGTGCCGTAGCATTCGGCCCAGTAACGTGGGTAAGAAAACAGGGTGCGATCGGGTTGGATCAAACTGACTGGCATAGTAAGGTCTTCGTTCGGCGGCAAATAATTGGCCGCAAATTATACGGGGACGGAAACTGCGGCGGGTGAGCAAATCGCTTAAAATTGTTTTAGATCAAATTATGTTTTCTGACTGAGCGCCGTATTATATCCAGGCTGCTCCGGCGCGGAGGGTCTCAGCAGATCCAGTATTTCTTAAGAAGTCATTTCCTTTATACCGGCAATAAAGAGTGCTCAAATAGTCCATTGCTGAATCAGGTTTTAAAGGAAAAATAGCGTTATGGATAATAAACGTTTCCAGAAATTACTCTTACCCAAGCTTACCGAAGCCATGCTGTTTACGCGTTCACGACTGTCGCTGAAATCTGCCAATAAGTTTTATCCGGATAAAAGAATGATTGATGGTCTGATGATGTCGGATCCTAAAAAATACCGGCTGCATTCACTGGGCGGCGACAGGGATCGGGGTGCCATGGTGCGGGGTCTGCGAAAGCTCAATCTTTCCTCCCAGCAGCTTTACCGGAAAGTTGAAGAAGATTATCGCAACGGGAAAGAAAATGCGGGCAACTGCGGCGAAAATGCCCGCGTCGCATTTTGTTATATCAGTGAAAACATTCAAAAATGGGAAAGGCTCGCCGGTACGCCATTAAAAGTGATCAGCATCTTCATTACGCGTCCGGTCGACCATTGCCTGGTATTAGTCGGCACCCAGCCTGTACATAACAACGGCAAAATCCTTGAGAACGCACTGATTTGCGATCCGTGGGCAAAGATCGTCTGCCCTCTGGCGCATTATTCTCTTGAGTGGAAAATGAAAATGAATAAATGGTCTAACCGTGGCCTGAAGGGGAAATATCCCGGCGGTGTTTACGACCATTTTGCTAACAGGGATTCCCGTGAAGCGATCCGTATCGGCAAGTTCGTTATTTATGAACAAAATCAGTACAAAATTTCACAGCGGATCCATGATAAAAAGCTTTATTCGCTGATTGATCCCAATGCGATTACCTGACGTTTTCATTGCCATAAAAAAGGCCTGCCGGTTTCCCGCAGGCCTTTCTTTTTTGCTGACATCAATCTTATTTTTTCGCCAGCGCCTCAAACACTTTTTCAACGGCCACTGCGCCGGGATCTTTCACCCCTTTCAGGCTGTTGCTGCTGAGATAAGAAGAGCGCCCCGCATTGGCTTTCTTCATGCTGGCCGTGTCTTTGGCCCCTTTGGCTGCCGCTTTAGCCGCCCCTTTCAGCGCATCTTTTTTGCCAAGGGCTTCCAGCGCCGGTTGCAGTGCGTCGATCATCGTGCGATCCCCGAGATCTGCCCCGCCGTAATGCTTCATGCGTTCGAGACCGGACAGCAACGCTTTCGGCAACTTCTCACCCTCACCGACTTTCTTACCGGCGGCGGTAAAGAAGATCGACATCAGCACGCCGCTGGATCCGCCCATGACGGTCGCCAGACGATCGCCGACAACGCCCAGAAGATCGGCCACATTATTCAGCGGTAATCTTTTGCCTTTGTTTTCTTTCTGGATATCGCGCGCGCCGGTGGCAAACGTCGAACCGGTATCGCCGTCACCGACTTTGGCATCGAGTTTATTCAGCTCGTCCTCCAGATCAGAAAGTGTCTGAGTAATGGTTTCAACGATTTTGCCAACCTGCGCATTGGACGAGGCTTTTACCGTTTTCTTATTGCTGATTTTTTTGCCTTTTTTGGTCGCCAGTTTCTCAAGCTTCACCAGAGGCTGCCAGCCGGAGGCTTCCACTTCTGCCAGCAAGGCTTCCTCAATGCCGCCTTTAAGGGCAATCACCGAGAGCGAGAACCCTTTCATATCCAGCGCACTGACCAGCGATGCCGGGCCAATCAGATAACGGATCGAACTGCCGAGCGCAGAATGCACCAGTTCTTTGGTGATCTGATTCATTTCGAGCGGAGAGACGCCGCCGAGGTTATTGATCAGCACCGCCAGCTTGTCGCTTTTCTTCACATGTTCCGCAAGCTTGCCGACCAGCGTATCCACCACTTTTTTGCTGTTCTGGGTTTTCATGGTCGACACACCCGGTTCGCCGTGAATACCTAATCCCAGCTCAACGTGGCCCGATTCGATACGTTGCTCTTCTTCATCTTCACCGCCTCCCGGCAGGCTGCACCCCGCCGCCGCGACACCAATACTGGCGGTCGCATTAATCGCCTGCTGGGCGATTTTGGTGACATCTTTCAGGGATTTGCCCTGCTCAGCCGCGTAACCGGCAATTTTATGCACCAGCGCCGTACCGGCGATGCCGCGCGGCTGCTTATTTTCCGGCAGGGAAATGTCGTCGGAGACCATCACCAGCTCGACGTTATAGCCCATACCTTTTGCTTTCTCAGCGGCCAGACCAAAGTTCAGACGGTCGCCGGTGTAGTTTTTGACGATCAGCAGACAGCCCGCTTTGCCGGTAACCGCCACAATCGCGTTCAGCACGGCGTCCACGCTCGGAGAAGCAAACACTTCGCCACACACCGCCGCCGTGAGCATGCCTTTGCCGACAAACCCCACGTGCGCCGGTTCATGACCCGAGCCACCGCCTGAAATCAGCGCAACTTTTTTCTTATCCCAGTCACGCCGCACGACAACGCGGATTGCCGGATCGATGTCCAGTTTTGCCAGGTTTTTGTAGGGAGAGGTCAGGATCACCCCTTCAATAACATCGTTAATCAGAGTCTTGCGGTCATTCATAAAGAATTTAGACATACCGGACCTTTCCTTTTAACTGTTTTCCAGGTGAAAAAAAGAGCTTCTACGCAGTATAGATAACCCAAAACATAACACAGGGAAAAGTAACGAAGGGGGCGGGAAAGGCGGTTTCCCGCCTTTTAGGAAATGATGAGAAAAGAAATCAATTGCAGGCGAGAACCTTGATAGCCAAACCGCCTGTCGAGGTTTCACGGTATTTCGAGTTCATGTCCTTGCCGGTTTCGTACATGGTTTCGATGACTTTATCGAGGCACACACGCGGTTCGCTGGTGCGGCGTAATGCCATACGCGACGCATTAACGGCTTTCACAGCCGAAATGGCGTTACGCTCGATGCATGGCACCTGAACCTGTCCGGCCAGCGGATCACAGGTCAGCCCGAGGTGATGTTCCATCGCGATTTCTGCCGCCATAAACACCTGCGCGGTGCTGCCGCCCAGCAGTTCGGTCAGACCTGCCGCCGCCATAGAACAGGCCACGCCCACTTCGCCCTGACACCCCACTTCCGCACCGGAAATCGAAGCGTTCATTTTGAACAGAATACCGACCGCGCCGGAAGCCAGGAAGAAGCGGCTGTACGAATCAGGGCTGATCGGGCGGATAAACTGATCGTAATACGTCAGCACGGCAGGAATGATGCCACACGCGCCGTTGGTCGGTGCAGTGACCACACGCCCGCCTGCCGCATTTTCTTCATTAACCGCCATCGCGTACATATTGATCCAGTCAACAACACCCATCGGATCGACATTGTTCTTATCCTGCGTCACCAGAATGCGGCGCAGTGCGGCGGCACGGCGGTTGATTTTCATCGGTCCCGGCAGCAAGCCTTCGGTATGAATGCCGCGCGTAATGCCTTCGCTCATCACATTCCAGATGGCCGCAAAGTGATCGCTGATTTCTGTGCGTGTGTGTCCCGCCAGTTCGTTTTGCAGCATCAGTGCCGACAACGACAGGCCGGTGTCCGTACAGTGTTTTTGCAAATCGCTGGCTGAATGGAACGGATACGGGCGCACCACCGGATTTTCATCCTGCATACCAAATTTGCTGGCTTCGACAATAAAGCCACCGCCGATAGAGTAATAAGTTTGGGTATAGAGCAGTTCATCGCCGCTGAACGCACTGATTGTCATGCCGTTTTCATGCAACGGCAGATTACCGGAATGGAAATTCATGCCTGAACTGGCCGGGAAATCCACTTCTTTTGCGCCCTTGCCCAGCATCAGACGTCCGGTATTTTCTACCTCACGGATAAACGCCGGGATCGCATCGATATCCACATCATCCGGCATATTCCCCGCCAGCCCCATGATAATAGCCAGATCAGTGTGGTGACCTTTACCGGTTAATGATAATGATCCGTAAACATCAACCGCCACGCGGGTCGTTTGGGTTATATGGCCTGAAGAGATAAGTTCATCAGTGAATATTTTCCCGGCTTTCATCGGGCCAACAGTATGCGAACTGGAAGGACCAATACCAATTTTGAAAATATCGAAGACGCTGATCACGGTGGGTACTCCAAGTGAAATTATTTACGGGCGGAATAAACAGAAAAACGGGAGAGAAAGGAGCGGGATATTCCCGCTCACTTTATTTCAGAAGCTTTAATCATTAACCCATCAGGCTGAATACAATGGCTGACATCGCAATCAGACCCATTACAGCAACGAAGACATTACTGATATGGCCGCTGTATTTTTTCATCGCCGGGACTTTACGGATGGCATACATTGGCATCAGGAATAACAGCATCGCAATAATCGGACCGCCCAGCGTTTCGATCATACCCAGAATACTTGGATTCAGGGTTGCCACTAACCAGGTGGTTAATAACATGAAGATACCGGTATAACGGTTCAGCGTTGGCAGGGCAATTTTCTTGCCTTTACTGCGCAAAGATTTAATCACCATGCCGTTAAAACCTTCGCGTGCACCCAGATAATGGCCGAGGAAAGATTTAGTAATGGCAATAAAGGCAATAAATGGCGCGATATATTCAATGACCGGGTTAGAGAAGTGGTTCGCTAAATAAGACAGAATAGACACGTTTTGCGATTTGGCTTCCATCAGGTCGGCCGGAGACAGGCTCAGGACGCAGCTGAAGACAAAGAACATCACCGTGATCACCATCATGATGTGGCTAAATGCCAGAATGCGCGAACATTTTTTCTCAGCGCCATCACCGTATTCTTTGCGTTTTGCCACTGCAAAAGAGGAGATAATAGGCGAGTGGTTGAACGAGAACACCATCACCGGGATCACCAGCCACAGCGTCATCAGCATACCGTGACCTACGCCGTTACCGGAAAGCGAGGCGTTTGTAAACACTGACATATTCCAGTTAGGAATAAGGTAAAGCGCCAGCGCCATCAGCACCGTCACAAACGGGAATACCAGAATACTCATCGCTTTCACGATCATATCCTGACCAAAATGCACCAGTGTCATTAATCCGAGGATCAGGATCAGTGACAGCAACGCACGCGGTGGCGCATTCATATGCATCTGGTGAGTAATAAAACTCTCAACCGTATTAGTGATCGCCACGCTGTAAACCAGCAAAATAGGATAAATGGCGAAGAAATACAGCAGTGTAATTAATTTACCGGCCGTAATACCAAAATGTTCTTCCACGACTTCCGTAATATCTTCACCGGCATTTTTACCCGATAAAACAAAACGGGTTAATCCGCGGTGAGCGAAGAAAGTCATTGGGAAGGCGAGAATCGCCATAATAATTAACGGAATTAATCCGCCAATACCGGCATTAATAGGAAGAAAAAGAACACCCGCACCAATTGCCGTTCCATATAAACCTAACATCCACATGGTGTCAGTTTTACGCCAGGAACTTATTGATTTTTCAGACAGCGTCCCGATTGTTGTATTATCCATGATTCCTCAGCACCTAATTATAAAAATACTTCCGTTTTCCCCAGGAATGGTTGATGTTTTTTTACTGCACCCGTCATCGAAAAAACCACCCTGACGGTTAAAACATACCATTAATGCGGGCATGATACCTATCAGCAGCATAAAAATCTGACTAACGGTGTGGCTTTGAGATCATGGTCACGAATATAGCTAAAATGCCGTCTATTATTCCTTTAAATTCCAATCTATTAACATTTCCTGCAATTTAAATTCATCAAACGGTGATTACGGTAACATTTATTTTTTGTCATATTTTGTTATGACCGTGACTATTATTTTAATAACGGTTGAAATAACACCAATGTGTATTATTTATCGACGCCGCCCCTCTTATCGCTGCTCAAAAATCAACCACGCTCATTAACCTAAACATTCATTAGATTCTCTTCAGTATTCGCTGTTTTCCTGGTTTCTGTAAAAAATTCTACACAAGATGCGTGTTGTTTCAGGGTGAAAAACTTTTTATTGACGCTTTCAGAAATCATGCCGATAAAGTTATTCTTATTCCGGTGAAACAATTTCAACCGGAAGAAACACAGAGTGACGCTATGGAAAAAGCCCGATCACCTTTTTACCTGTTAGTGAAGATACGTGTCGGCCATTTTTTTAAGGCTGCGTATGGCTTCGCCCTGCTGATGGTGCTTCTGATCGCTCCGTTAAAACCGGTTATCGCAGAAACCAGCGAGACGTCACCCGACGCCGCCGTCGCCCAGACCGTTAACGGTATCCTCAGTTATTCGCGCTGGCCCGACAAAACGACCTCGTCTTCTTTAACACTTTGCATCATTCAGCCAGTTAAATACGCGGCGCTACTCACGCCCGATGGCAGCGCTTTTGCTGGCAGACCGCTCAAAGTGATGACGTTGCCTTTTGACAGCCCGCTGCTGACCGCGCAGTGCGATGCCATTTATTCCGGCAGAATAACGGCTGAACAGCAGAACGATTTGCATCAGCGCCTGGAAGGCCATGCCATTTTAACGATCAGCGAAGAAGACGAGACCTGCGGATTACTGAACGCTTTCTGTCTGGTGATCACGCCCCTTCACACCGGATTCAAACTGAATCTGGACACGCTGTCCCGCAGCGGTGTGCGGGTTAATCCCGCCGTATTACAACTTGCCAGGGAAAAGGAGTAACCATGGAAAATAAAATTCCTGTTCCTGACACAGAACAGCCGCGCCAGCGCCCGACGCTGAGCGCCGCACTGAACAGAATCCATGTGATTGTGATTTTGACCGCGATTGGCCTTGCCGGTTTTTTACTGATCTTGCTGGCCCTGATCGCCCTGCGTTCGCATGCCGAAAATAATCTGCAACTGACCGCACGCGCTATCAGCTACACCACCGAAGCGGCGCTGGTGTTTAATGATCCTGCCGCCGCGCACGAGTCGCTGGAGTTCATCGCTAAACGCGGCGATTTCACGCAGGCTAAAATTCTGACCCCCGCCGGTGCAACGTTCACGGAATGGCAGCGGCCGGTGAACAGCAACTGGGACAAGCTCGGGCAGTTCGTCGGCCACCTGGCTTTCCCGGAGCCTGTCACGATGCCGGTGAACCATTCCGGTTCGCTCATCGGTACGGTCTGGCTCGCCGGTAATGGCGGAACCCTGGCGGGTTTCCTGCTGGAAACGGTGCTTAGCCTGATCGGCTGTCTGGTACTGACGGCCCTGGTGGCGCTGTATTTTTCCCGCCGGATGCAAAAAGGTATTGTCGATGCTCTCGGCCACATTACGCGCGTCACTCATGACGTCAGCGCTAACCGTTCGTTCAGCCTGCGTGTCCCTTCTGCGCCGATTGCCGAGCTGCACACGCTGAGCCAGGACTTCAACAGCCTGCTGACGGAGCTGGAAGCCTGGGAAAACCATATGCGTAACGAGAACGTCTCACTGACCCAAAAAGCATTGCATGACGGATTGACCGGCCTGCATAATCGCGCGTTTTTCATTGATACGCTTAATCAATGCTTTAACCCGATGCGCCCGGCGCTGTCACTCGCGTTGCTGTTTATTGATGTCGATAACTTTAAAGAGATCAATGACTCACTCGGTCATGCTGCCGGAGACCGCGTGCTGATGGTGATTGGTGAACGGCTGGCGAAAACACTGCGAAAAGGCGATGTGCTGGCGCGTCTGGGCGGTGATGAATTTGCCATCTTGCTTGAACCGATGGTTTCCACCGCAGAGGCCGTGGCTTTTGCCGAACGCATTGTTGAAATCATGAAAACCCCTGTCATCCTGCTCAATAACAAGACGCTGGATGTTTCTCTCAGTATCGGTATCGCGCTGTCGCCTTCTCAGGCCACTAACGCGAAAGAGTTACTGGATAAGGCCGATGAGGCCATGTACCGCTCGAAAAAAATTTCCGGCAGTTGCTGGCATGTTTCTTCAGGCATGCCGCTTCCTGTCGTGATGAAAGACTAAAAGGAATTAATGACAATGAATACCTGCAACACTTTCAAGACCTGGTTTCAGTTCGCCGCAATGGGGCTGTGCATTCTGCTGCTGGCCGCCTGTCAGACCAAACCGGCGGGATTAACGCCGGAACAGATCGCCGTACTGCAAAAAAACGGCTTCTCACAGACAGCCGAAGGCTGGGAACTCGGGCTGGATGCCAAAGTGCTGTTTGGCAATAATCAGGCGACGCTTTCGACAGAAAGTAAGCAGTCGGTGGAAAAACTGGCCAGTGAACTGCTGCATGTCGGGCTGAATAAAGTCAATCTCGACGGCCATACCGACAACTACGGCGACGCCGGTTACAACAACGATCTGTCTCTGCGCCGCGCCAACACCGTTGCCGCCGCCTTTGCCGATGCCGGCATGCCACGCGCCAATATCCATACCCGCGGATTAGGGCAGAGCCAGCCGGTCGCCAGCAATAAAACCCAGGCCGGACGCGCCCAGAACCGTCGCGTGTCTGTGATTATTGTGGTGTAACTTACAACAACCCCACCATATGCAGCGCCGCCTTGCAGTTATCCGTTCTGCGCCAGGCGAGCGCGATCTGCGTCGTTAATGTCTGCCCTGCCAGGGGCAGACAGCGCACATTGGTTTCATCAATCTTACTCAGCGACGCCGGCACCAGCGCGTAACCAAATCCTGTCGCCACCATACTCAGCGCCGAGGTAATTTGCGGACACTGCTGCCCGTAGCGCGGCGAAAATCCCGCCTCTTTACACGCCTGTGTCACGGCATCATAAAGCCCCGGCGATAAATCGCGGGGAAAGGTGATCAGCGTGTCGTGGCGCAGCGCTGCCAGCCGGACTTCTTTCCCCTGACTGAGCGGATGCTTCTTCGGCAACGCCACCATCATTTCCTCAATATCCAGCACCTTATAACTGAACTCCTTGCTGCGCTCGCAAGGCAGACGGATAAACGCCGCATCCAGCGCGCCCTCGCTCATCGCGGTCATCAGCCCCGCCATATCTTTTTCCTGCGGCTCCAGCACCATGCCCGGGTACTTGTCACGGAAGCGATGCAGCAGCTCAAACACCTGCGGATTGAAGGCCGTTGAGGTGGCAAAACCGATGCGCAGCGTACCATTCAGGCCGCGTGCCACCGCACGGGTACGTTCAAAGGCGGCATCGGTCAGTTTGATGATGGTTTGTGCGTCGTCGTACAGCACTTTTCCGGCTTCGGTAAGCTCGACGCCACGGGTCAGACGCTTGAGTAAAGGGGTTCCGATTTCATGTTCGAGCCGCTGGATTTGCTGACTCAGGGGAGGCTGGGATATTCCCAGGAGTTCGGCAGCACGGGTGAAGTGGCCCGCCTCGGCTACCGCGACAAAATAACGCAGATGACGAAGTTCCATATCAAAAACGTCTCAAAGTAAACACCTCCTTATATTGGAACTCAGGACGGAATGGGGTCAACCTTTTAGTTAGCAAAGTTAATTATTCGACGGAGACCCCCTGCATGAAAAGCCATTCTGAGTCCTGTTCCTGCGTCGCCGATATTGCCCGCACGGCGACAGCGTTTAAACATCAGCATCCTGACCGCGTGCTTTATCAGTCGTCACTGATGAGCGCCTTGCTGAGCGGCGTCTATGAAGGCGACACCACGATGGCAGACCTGCTGAAACACGGCGATTTTGGCCTCGGCACCTTTAACCATCTCGACGGCGAACTGATCGCATTCAACAGTAATATCTTCCAGTTGCGTGGCGACGGCAGCGCCCGGCGCGCCCTTCCTGAACAAAAAACGCCCTTCGCCGTCATGACATTCTTTAACCCGACTAATGAATACGTGATTGACCGCCCGCACAGCCGTGAACAAATCCACGCCGTAATTGATAACGCCGTCGCCAGTCAGAACACCTTCTGCGCATTGCGCATTGATGGTGAGTTCAGCCGCGTCGAGACTCGCACCGTACCGGAACAGCACCGCCCTTATAAACCGATGCTCGAAGCCATCGAAGCGCAGCCAACATTTCATATTGAAAACAGCCAGGGCGTGCTGATTGGCTTTCTGACACCTGCGTATATGCAGGGCATCAACGTGGCGGGCTATCACGAACATTTCATCAATCAGACACGCAGCAGCGGCGGCCATGTGCTGGATTACCAGGTTGAGCGCGGCGTGCTGACTTTCGGCACGGTCGAAAAGCTGTTGATCGACTTTCCGCAGGACAGTGATTTCCTGCACGCCAACTTATGCCCTGACGATTTAAATGATGCGATTCAGTCCGTTGAAAGTTAACAGTCCGCAGACAAAAGGAATAAAGCCATGAAAAATTCAGACAGCCAAAGCGAATGGAAATGCGGTGCGGATCTGGTCGTCGCGCAGCTTGAAGCACAGGGTGTCAAACACGTGTTCGGCATTCCCGGCGCAAAAATCGATCGTGTTTTCGATTCGCTGGTCGATTCCCGCATCAAAACCATTCCGGTTCGTCACGAAGCCAACGCCGCCTTTATGGCCGGTGCCGTCGGCCGCCTGACCGGGAAAGCGGGCGTCGCGCTGGTCACCTCCGGCCCCGGTTGTTCGAACCTGATCACCGGCGTTGCCACCGCGACCTCCGAAGGCGATCCGCTGGTGGCTTTAGGGGGCGCGGTGAAACGCGCCGACCACGTTAAACAGGTGCACCAGACCATGGACACCGTCGCGATGTTCCGCCCGGTCACCAAGTATTCCGCCGAAGTCACCTCGTCTTCCGCGCTGGCCGAAGTGCTGGCGAATGGTTTTCGCGCCGCCGAGTTCGGGCGTCCGGGTGCAGCGTTTATCAGCCTGCCGATGGATATCGTCAATGAACCGGCCAGCGGCAAACTCCTGACATCGCAACCGCCGGTACTGGGCAGCGCGCCACATGACGCGATATTGCAGGTCGCGCAATTACTGAAACAGGCCAAAAATCCGGTCCTGCTGCTCGGCCTGATGGCCAGCCAGCCGCGCAATGCCGAGGCGATCCGTCGTCTGCTGCATAAAAGCGATCTGCCGGTCACCAGCACCTATCAGGCGGCAGGCGTTATCGATCAGGCTTCGTTCCATCGCTTCGCCGGTCGCGTCGGTCTGTTCAACAATCAGGCCGGTGACCGCCTGCTGCGTAACGCAGATCTGGTCATCACCATCGGTTACAGCCCGGTCGAGTATGAACCGGTGCAATGGAGCAACGGCAGCGCCGAACTGGTTCACATCGACGTGATGCCCGCCGAAACCGACAGCGACTATCTGCCGGACGTCGAACTGGTGGGCGATATCGCCGACACACTGGATCTGCTGACAGAACAGATCCCGCAGCGCATCGATCTCAGTGCTTCTGCTATTGCTATCCTCGAAGATCGCCGTCAGCAGCGCGAACTGCTGGCCCAGAAAGGCCGCAGCCTGAATCAGTTTGCCATCCACCCGCTGCGTCTGGTGCGCGCGATGCAGGACATCGTTAACAGCGACGTCACCCTGTGCGTTGATATGGGCAGTTTTCACATCTGGATCGCCCGTTACCTTTACAGCTTCCGTGCGCGTCAGGTGCTGATTTCCAACGGCCAACAAACCATGGGTGTCGCGCTGCCGTGGGCGATTGGCGCTGCGCTGGTCGATCCCAGCCGCAAAGTGGTTTCCGTATCCGGCGACGGCGGCTTTATGCAATCAAGCATGGAACTGGAAACCGCCGTACGCCTCGGCGTCAACCTGCTGCACATCATCTGGGTCGATGAGGCCTACAACATGGTGGCGATTCAGGAAGAGAAAAAATACCATCGCACCTCCGGCATCCAGTTCGGCCCGATTGATTTCAAAGCCTACGCCGACGCCTTCGGCGCCAAAGGTTTTGCCGTCACCTCCGCCGAAACGCTGGAAAGCACCCTGCGCGCCGCCATGGACGTACAAGGCCCCGCCGTCGTCGCCGTCCCGGTGGATTACAGCGATAACGCGCTGCTGATGGGGCAACTGGAGATGGGGCGGATTTTTTAGAGGGTGGGGTTTTTAGATGCAAAACGCCCTTGTCAGGGCGTTTTTTTACTCGCAGCTATCATAGCTTTTAGCTCATCAATCGAGAGCGTACGGTCTTTTTTGCGATGAATGATCCCGTGACAATTGGCGCAAACGGGAACAAGATCGGTTTTTGGATTTACGATCTTCGATTTACCAAATTCGGAAACAGGCACAACGTGATGAATATGGATAAAGTCGGTCGCATATTCTCCGTAGAAATCACCAAAGTTGAAGCCACAAGCGAAACAGGTAGTGCCATGTATGCTTTTTGCCAACTTCTTCAGTTTTGGGTTTCTTTCATACTTTGTAACGAACTTAGAAGTTTTCTTCCCTTCCTCATATGAAACCAGAGACTCTTCATCGGCTTCATCTTCTATACGGATTTCCTCGCTTTTAATGTCATCCATAATAAAGCGTGATTCCGTTAGCGCAGACGCAACAGCAATATCGGCAAAAACCTCTCCTGATATGGGACGAACACTAAAACGCCAATAATTGGTTTTTTGTTGGTCTGGAATTTCTTCGTAATAGACACCGTCATTTTTAGCTAACACAGCCTGTTCAAACGGCTGGAAATCCGTCAATACTGCATATAGATGACCGGCTTCATCCGGTTTGATCTCGCGTATGCGTCCGATACCAAAATAGTGCGGGGCATCAGACAAACGCTGTGACGAATACTCTTTATGCTCTGCCTTTAGCCTCCCTTTGTAATACACAAAACGCATTCCAGGGCTGAGTGACTTTTGATACTGCTTAGGAAAATGATATCGCTCTCCCGTTTTGTCATCCCATTTGGAGTCATCACTCTCCGCAAGAACGACACACATCTCTTCGTCCATCATCTATCGATACCTGTTAGTTGAATCAATAGGTTGAAAGTATAAGATGTTCTCAATTGCATACAACTCATGCATTTATTTTTTGAATGGTTTGACTACTTTTATCGCCAAATAAACGCAATGGACAACGCCGTTACTTTTCAAGTTTCATACCTTTTCCAAGACACCTCGCAAAACTGAAAACTGCCTAAAAATTCCGCTTACTGTACAAATCCCCACGTATTAGACTCCCTTCGCTGCGGCAAAATCCGCAGTCAGAATTAGCGTTCTGTCATTTTCTGGTACCGACAACCCTATGAAAAAATGGGGAATGTGGTACGGTCTGTTCTCACCCAAATTATGGTGGCTCAGACAGTGGCTTCTCATGAAGCACCGGATCCAGAAAACCGGTAACGCTAACGCTGTTTGAGCTACCACCTCGAGGTTAGCGTCTCAAGTGGTAGTAAATTCACTATTTTCTGGAGTACTCAACATGCCTAACCTTTACGACAATACCCCGCTGGAACTGGAAGAGATCGTCGATCACTGCCGTGCCTTGTCTTATGCCATTGTGTCGCTGGATAATCCGCAGGCGAAAGATCTGCTGAGCTATATTCTGTGTGAACGGCTTGAAGTGCTGTATCAGACACTGGAAATGCCGATTAGCGAGGATGATGTGGTGAGCATCGACGTCGCGGAAGCACTGGCGCATTAAGCAGATTTGCAGACGTAAAAAAGCCAGCGCAAATGCGCTGGCCTGATGATCCACGAGGCATGTGAATTAGAAATCGTAGAAAACGGTAACCCAGGTGGCGTCCGCTTCGTCGTCTGTGGTGTGCGCTAATGTGCGCTCCACGTAAACAGACAAACCGTAACCGATGGTGGTACCCGCGCCCAGATAAACGTGGTTCGCGTGATATTCTTCGCCGCCTTTCAGTTGCAGGGAATCGGCTGCAAGGTATGGCTGGATCGATTTCAGGAACGGCTTGTCGATATTAAAGGTATAACCGACGAAACCTTCCACACCGTAACCGCTGCCTGCGAAGTAATGATCGACAGGATTTTCACGGGTGCTCGGCACGAAATCTTTGTAATAGCTGCCGGTCCCGACGATGTACCAGTTATTTGGCTGCCAGGTTAAAGCCGTACCAGATAACTGTTGATGATAATCTTTTTCGTTATATTGATTATCTTTAACCGTGGCATCAGTCAGGCTATAAGCCGCACTCCAGACTAAATCTTTGGTGAGTTTATAATCGAACCCTAAACCGCCACCATTATTGCGGCGATAATGCTGATTCTCGCCCGCCTGAATTTCATCTTCCGGCAATAAATAGTTGGCATATAACGTCACAGGGCCAAAGTCGTTGGTATATTTCAGACTACTTTTCGGCTTATTCGCGCCATCGTAACTGCCGTTAATACCAATACCCGTACCGCCCGCATGGCCATCGTTATCCCAGACGTCACTTTTAATCCCGACAACGGAATAATAAATACCGTACTGGTGGCCGTAGGTTAATGTCCCGTAACGATCGTCTTTAAAGCCCGCATATAACTGACGCTGAGTATCACGCTGACCGCCTTCCGGATAATGATCATTCATACCCAGAAGGTTCGCCATGTCCACACCCAGCTCGTAGTAAGCGATGACGGAGGTGTCTTGCGTCAGTTTATAATCACCACGGAAGCGGAAACGGGTGCCGCCATCGTGACCATTTTTATAATAACCCGGCTCCGGGCCGTTATTGAAAATCCACTCAGGGCGGATGCTCCCGCCTACCTGTAAACTTAATGGCGCCAGCAAAGCATTACTCTGAGGATTTTTATCTAAAACAGTAATCTCGGCCTGGGCGCTGGCAGATAATGCCGACAGCACGACGCCGCCAATTAAGATTGACGCTTTTAAATTGCTCATTATTACCCTGTCTTTATTATTTATGTGATGTGTGTGCGGTCTTGCGCCGCGTATAAATAATTAACATAGGTATGACGGAGGACAAAGTGAAAATTCAGAAAGTTCCCTATAAGAGAAAAATATGTTTAGGTGAATTATTAAACAAACAGGTTTTTAAATGTAACTCATAGAAACATTATTTGTATTATTGATTAAACAGGTATCAATACGATGAGTAATCCATCAATCGTAAACGATAAGAATGCCAGAATTGAAATATTTAATAACAATTACATCAGAAAAATAGCATCAATAAGTAAATCATGCCAGCGTGATAATAACACTACGTGACAACCCCCCGCTTTCATTATTTTAATTTGAGTGGTTTTCAACATCGCCAGAATAATATCCGGTAAATACTGTTATTCATTCACCCATTTCAATTTTTATCTCATGAATAGCGTTCTGGTGGTGAATATCCCCAATTCCCGGAACGGATTTTGCGAGACACATTCCAGATCTGACAACAAAACACTGTAAATATAAACAGGTTATTTCTTTGGCGTACGAACAGGCATAGAGTTCTCTGGCAGCGGCAATCACCTCGCCAGTACCGGGGGCCTCGACTCACTGACAATGGAATGACTTGTATGACTGATTCTGATAACCACACCGCGTTCACTACTAACTCTATCTCCGTCTTTCGCTCGCTTATCGCCGGGCTGGATTTCAGTCACTTTGATGATGCTCAGCTGTATGACCTCAATGCGCTGGCGTCAGAATCCGCCGGCGGGTTATGTCAGGGGCTGTTGTGCTTAAGCGAAGGACTGGAGAACAGCGAGATATTGCTCCCGGAAGGGATTGCGCAGGTCAGCGATTATCTGAAAGCTTCCGCTCACCTGATCCCTGTGCTCTTTGAATTATGCGAGCAGGCCAACAGCGGGCTCGCAAGAAGCAAAAAGCTTACGGTGTATCCGATGAACTGACACGCGCGGCGATATCCTGCATCACATTACGCGCTGTCTGGCTGATTCCACCGAGTTGGAAAAAACCGTGGATCACCCCCAGATAGCGCTGTGCGGTGCAATTCACGCCCTGCTCTGTCAGCCGGGAGAACAGCGCTTCACCTTCATCGCATAGCGGATCGTATTCCGCCGTGATGATGTGAACCGGCGGCAACCCAGAAAAATCATCACGCCATAACGGGCTGACTTCTGGATGCATGAAATCCGTTTGCGGATAATAAGCTTCGAACCCGCTGAGCAGCGTGTCGCTGGTCAGCACGTAATCATCGCCATTGCGCTTGTGGCTGTCAGATGCTGCCGTCGCGTCCAGCATCGGGTAAATCAGTACCAGCAGATGCGGCAGCCACTGCCCGGTATTTCGCAGGCGCAGCGCGGTGATCAGAGCCAGATGTCCGCCTGCGCTGTCGCCCATGAGTGTTATCCGGCTGCGTTCAACGCCAAGCCTTTCCGCGTTCTGCCAGATAAAATTTGACGCCAGCTCTGCGTCGTCATGCGCCGCAGGATAAGTATGTTCAGGCGCTAAACGATACTGAACCGCAATCACCCGGCAGCCACTGTAATAAGCAAGCTGACGCAGCTGATTTTCATGTGTGGCAAATCCACCGCTGACAAAGCATCCACCGTGATAATAGATAACGGCAGGCAGTGCGCCTTCTGCATTCAGCGGAGAGAAGATGCGTAACGAGATGCCGTCGATAACCACATCCTCAACTTCTGCACGTGGCTCAATATCACCCGCTAAAACCGTGCTGGCGATATATCCGGCGCGGCGCTGTGCAAAAGTCTGACTGCGCGACGACGGGCGACCTGCAGCGATGAAGTCATTAACAAGCCCGGCGATTGCGGGTTCCAGTGCCATGAAGAATTTTCCTGATTTGGGGGGCGGGTAATTATTACATCAGTGTAAATCGCATGAGAGGGGGTGGAAAGTGCACAAAAAGCCCAAATGAACTGATTTTAGACATAAAAAAAGCCACCCGCAGGTGACTTAATTTACATACTAATGGTGCGAAGGCCGGACTCGCCAATCAATTTCAACCATCTGAATTATAAGTAAATAAATTAAGACGCAACCACTATGTATACTCACTTATATACTCAATTGATTTTTACATTAAATAACATTAAATCAATAAGTTAATGAATTTGTGGTTTTGAGATTTTACGTGATTTTTCTGAAGAAAAACAGATTTTGAAATGCCTAGATTAGATGCTTTGCGCTAACATTCCGGGGTAGTGTTTCGCAATGATGTCATTCATCTTGTCGATTAGCTCTGGGTGCTTAAACGTTAAGTGCCCGGTACCCTTCTGGAAATATCGAATACTGAAGTAATCATCCTCATACGACTGCTGGCTCGGGTTATCACGCACATGTTCCATGAGTCTGATGGTTATGTCACACCGGTTATCAGGGATCGGTTTTCGGTCCAGCAGAAATAGCATCCTTTCCAAATCAGCCAACTGATCTCGTCGCCAGCCCCAGTTCAAGCCGTAGCCCCAAAGATTGTGAGTCACCAGATTATTGATGATGATCTTCTTTCCAAAACTGCACGGACTATTAGTTTTGTAATCCCATGACAGCCCTTTAAAGACGTTGATAATCCCCCGCTCAAATACCTCCAGTTTACTGTGATGTGGCTGCTCGAATGTGCTGAGAATGTTCTCTTCACTAATCGAAGGAAAATCACCCTCTTCCAGATTTTTTCGCCATTGGTCGCGAGCCTGTGCATCCATTAATGCCAACATACCAGACTTCAACATCAGATCACGCCAGACACTACAATCAATGCTTCGAGTAATGGCGGGCATCGCTTCACTCACTGGCTTGGTCAGCCTGCAATCATGACGATGCCTTTGTTGCATTGCCCAGTCTTCGGCTATCCCACCGCCAATCCTACTGGTCAGTTCAGAAATATCATTGAGGTTTTCAATCAACGCGCCAATCTGCTTGAGTGCGGCATCGCGGCCTGTGACGATCCGCTCGATATTGTTCGAGCAGATGAGTTCTGTATGGTCAGTTAGTACTTCGGATTCTGTCTGCATAATGTGTTTCCCTCTCTGTAAGCAAACGAGCTAATCCAAGGTGACAGCCCGGATGGAGTTCGTTTACAACAACCAATAAAAATCTATGGTCACCCCCACCCTGTCAGCGTACCGCTCACAGGGTGGGGGTGGCCATCTTATTAAGCGAGAGGCCGTGAAGCCCCTCGCACGATGAAACGGATTTATTTTTCTTCAATATTTACGGGTAATTATTCGCCTTTGTTCCTATGGATTTAGAAGCCAGCATGGCGGCAATCACCATACACAGATGGCCTTCGGCGGAGTCCAGTAAGAAGGAGTTGAATAGATGGCAGGCCATATAGGCACTCAGTATTGCGACCATCAGATTACGAACCGGTACCGGCTGTCGCCAGGCTTCGCGATAGCAATACAGCATCCACAGTAAGAACAGGACAAGCCCCACCAGGCCAGACTGCACCGTCTCCAATAGGTACTGATTGTGTGGATTATTGACGTTGTAACCGGTCTCGGGATTGCCGTACCAGAAGCTTCCCGCCCCATTACCCAACCACGGCGCTTGCTTAATCAACCTTAGAGATTCCTCAACAAAGGCCGTGCGCTGCCCCATCGATGTTTTGCAGGAGTCGTAAGCATCTCCATCAAGCAACTCCAGACAGTCGTGTATTTCTGCCACACCCAGTGCGACCCTTTCCGTCGCCCGGTTAGGGACGAAGGCCAGTACGCAAATCACACCCGCTCCTAAAACCATCACCGCCAGGCGCTGGCTTAGTCCCAAAGATAAGAGCAGCCATGCGCCTATTCCAACGACCAGCGCGACATAGCCGGTGCGACCCAGTACCAGAAACAGCACGTCATAGCTGGCAAGGGCAACCAAAGCGGCATAACCCCAGCGCTTCATGCCCCGACGAGCAAAAGCTCGCGACAGCCAAAGCAGCGCAGCCAGTGCCATGAAGAAATTTTGGGTAATGTGCAGCTTAAAGACGGTGGGGTTTAGAGGATTTAAATGGCCTATCTGCAGATGAAAAATACCCACGGTGAGACTTACCAACAGTATCATCGCATTGGCCAGTAAAAATCCGTTCACGAATCTGTTTATCGATGCGGGTTCCTGCAGGAATAACAGCGCCAGCGGCAGGACGAATAACAACTTTTTGTACTTACTCACCATCTCTGTGCCATAGGCATGAGGCTGTATAAAGAGTGAGAACGCCAGCAGCATAAACATCAGGGCTGGCAACCACACCAGCGGAAGCTTGATTAGCGCCTTCACGTTTTGTAGATCCCCCCGCCATAAAACACACAGCAGAACCAACCCAAGGGCAAGATTCATCAGAGGGTTTGAAACGGGTAACGACACGCCCAACAAAAACGCCGTCAGACCAAACAGTCTGCCGACGCGGTAGTGTCCAGATGGAGATTCAGTAATAGATGCAGGTGGGGTCATGATAGACTCATTTCAGGTGAAAAAAATGGTGAGATTTATTCGCTATGTCTGGGTGTTGAACAGCGCCCAGACGCCGCACAACGGCAGTAAGGACATCAGCAACCGGGATCGCATCGAGATAGCGTTCGGACGTATCAGTATTAATGTCATCGGGGGAAGGCAGAGGACGATAATTCCCCGCCCATATCAGGGTGTGAGGAGCCTGCCAGGGGTGCCACTGTTTAAGATTGCTGGGGCCGAACAAGACGACAGAGGGCGTTTGCAGCGCGGCAGCCATGTGCATCGGTGCCGAGTCCACGCCGATAAACAGTTTGGCGCGGTCAATCAGTACTGCCAGTTCAGGCATATCCAGCTTACCCGCCAGATTGATAATCTCCTCAGGGTAGAGACATCCGTTTAGAATTTGCCGGATGCTACTGATTTCCTCCCCAGAACGTCCGCCCGTTATCACAACCCTTTCCCCGCGCTGCATCAGGTGGTCAATCAGTTGGCTATAAGAGGTTAGCGACCAGTTTTTAAAAGCCCAACGGGCCGTTGGCTGGATAACGATATAGTCGATGAGCGGCCTTTTTCGGCAGAGTAATTCAAGGTGATCGATATCCATTTGTCGATATGACATCGTGACATCAGTGCATATGACGGGTAACGCGAGCGGCTCAAGAATACTGAGGTTATTCATCACGGTATGACGCGATGACTGCAGGTCGGTATCAACCAGCGCAGAGTGGCAAAAACGCCATAGACGGTTATTACGTCTGGGATAACGAAAGCCAATGCTAAACGTGGGTTTGAGCTTGTAGCAATAAAATGCCGCACGCCATTGGTCCGACAGATTAAGGATCAGATCGTAATGCCAAGTCCCCAGACTGTTCAGCAGTGCTTTCTCTCCCCGGTATTGTTTCTTCAGACCCTTCTTCTTCAGCGCCCGGTCGACCGTATAAGTGAGATAGACCGCTTTATTACCCGCCAGCATCACCTCGGTGCCGTCATAGACCAGCACGTCAATCAGGGCGTGCGGGTAATTTGCCTTTAACGTATTGATTAACGGCGTGGTCAGTAATACATCGCCAAAGTGACGGAGTTTAATCACCAGGATACGTATCGGTTGATCACGGTTTGGCAGGTCGTGTCTAAACGTTATTTCGTGGCTGATTTTCTTTTCGGTATTCATTCCGTCATCTCAAAAAATGTGCAAAGAAAGTCCTTCCGACAGGAATCGAAATAATGAGGATTTACGTCATTTGCATGACGTTGAAGTGAACAGCGAAAGCCAGGCTAACCTGACCACCCCTGTGATATTACCTGGTGTCGGCGGGGTGTATGCGAGTGCAAAATATCGATGAGACAAGCACTTGCAATACTTAATAACCCGTGGCGATCTTATCGGCAGGTGAAACAAAAAGATAATTGGTTGTACAGATCAATGAGATCGTACCGATCGGTGAAAACGATCAACCCATTACTCATTGAAGGGGTATGTCTGGAAAGGAGAATTAAGCGGCGAGAGGGCAATATTGAGATATTCAGAGATCCAGCCAGCACTGTGTATCCAGTCAGACTCCGGGATATCAGTGATGAGCCGCCACGTATCGGGACAATAGTGGTTCGCCAGCAACAGGATCACTCTAACCAGAAAGCTGTAAGGCTGATTATCGGTATTACAGCAATATTCCGCTGTCTGGTGCATACCACGGGTCAGAACAAAGGCATCCCCAGCCTGTTGACGGGCGCGACATCCGTTGAATGAAATCACACCCAACCCAATCAGACTGTCGTCATATCGCAGCGGCGTATTACCTGAATGTTCACAGATAGTCAGACAAGAATGCCCGGTAGTCTGCGACTCCATCCGTATCTGCCGGTGAGCCTGAGTGACGGCACTGCATAGATCGAGCCACGCCTCCGGTTGGGCTTCCTGCAGCTGTTGAATATGATAAACGCCAACGCTAGGAGCAAGATTATCGTTCATGATCTTTCCTCCTTTGTCTGAAGAAATATGCCGATAGCACGCCGGGCACGCAGAACGTCAACACTGTTCAGATAGGGTTCTTCCCATGAAAATCCATCTCGATCTGTTCGTATCAACGCATAGCGCTCAACCTGAAAATTCACTGCATCTGCCAGCGAGATCCCCGCATCGATATGCTCCTGTATGACCTCGCTTTCACTGAACGGCGTATAGTTTAGCGTCAGGTCATAATGTTGCTGGAACAGATATGTCAGCAGGGTTTGCCAGGCTTCAATCGGTTTCACTGCTTTAGAAATGGAAGTCATCAGAATGTATCCTCACAGCCAGCCGCGTTCGGCGAAAGATATCGATTCACCATGTCCGATGACGACATGGTCCAACACCTTGATACCCATCAGAGTTGATGCTTCGCTCAAGCGCTCTGTCACGGAACGGTCTGCAC